>JAVBPA010000092.1:0-26658 GCA_031549925.1 Eubacteriales bacterium | reverse complement strand
ATAAATTACAGAACTATATTTATATTATTAAAACCATTATTTTTTATTGCAAATATGTTATAATAAATATGATTATAGATGACAGATTAAATAATATGAGGACTGATATTTATGGGCAGAGCACCGTTTCAGGTTTTGGTTATTTTATATAGAAAAGAAAACAGCACAGTTAAATATTGTGTTTTTGAAAGAAAAGAACCGATGTTTCAAATGCAATTTATTGCCGGCGGCGGGGAAGATTCCGAAAAACCTTTAGAGGCTGCAAAAAGAGAACTTTTTGAGGAAACCGGTATTGTCAACAATAATTTACAGCAATTGATTTCTATGTGTTATATGCCCACTAAAATTTTTTCTGATATTCAAAGAAAAATTTGGGGCGAAAATTTATATGTCATACCCGAATATTCGTTTGGCGCAGAAGTATTTTTTGAGGAAATTAAATTATCTGACGAACATATAGGTTATCATTGGGTATCGTATGATGAAGCGCTCCGTTTGTTAAAATGGGATAGCAATAAAACGGCTCTTTATGAATTGCATAGCAAAATTACATATAATAATTAATTTTTATCATGTGAATAATAAAGCAAAAATATTATTAAGATAAAAAATTTTAACATACATGTTTTGAGTATTTAAAAACGTAAAAAATTTGATTTTTCTGAAAAAATAATTGAAATTTTGCTTGTGGAATACAAAAAACGGATTGTATAAACTATTTGAATTGTTCTATTTGGAATTTTAAGGAAAGGAATTCATTTTTATGTTATTGACAATTACATATAATGGTACAAACGCCTCCGATTTAGGTTTTTTACTGCACAAAAATCCCTCACGTCCGCAGACAGTGAAGCTTAACTACGGAAATGCTCATGTTTTTTATCCGGAAGCAAATGAAAATACTTGTACCGCGGCTTTGCTGCTCGATTTAAATCCAATCGATCTCGCGCGTGGAAAAAACGGAAAAGAAAGCGAAGGTTTATTATTTGATTATGTAAATGACAGACCCTATGTAGCTTCTTCTTTTTTAAGTACGGCTATTTCGCACGTTTACGGAACAGCTATGACCGGACGATGTGATAAACTTCCTGAAATGGCTTCGGCAAAACTTCCTCTTACAGCCTCGATAACAATGCTTCCTTGTTACAGCGGGTCTGAAACTATTAAAAAATTATTTGAACCTTTAGGATATAAAGTGCAAACCGAAGGTTTTAAACTGGATAACGCTTTTCAGCAGTGGGGAGAGAGCAGATATTATAATATTACAATTTCCGGAGAAGTAAAATTATCGGAGCTTCTCACCCATATATATGTACTTATTCCTGTTCTGGATAATGTCAAACATTATTGGATCGGTCAGGATGAAATTGAAAAACTATTGCGTCACGGAGAAGGCTGGCTTTCCGATCATCCGATGAAAGAATATATAACTTCGCGTTATTTAAGGAAAAAACCTTATGTGAACGAAGCGTTATTAAAATTAACAGAAACTGAAACAAATGATGAATTTGAAGATCCGGAAGATACTTTTGATTTAAATAATGTTTTTGAAAGAAAAACTACTCTAAATCAAGTCAGATTGGAGCGTGTAGTAGATGTTCTTAAAAAAAGCGGGGCAAAACGCATTATAGATCTTGGCTGCGGAGAAGGAAATCTTCTCAGGTTGTTGTTAAAAGAAAATGATTTTACCGAAATCGCTGGTATGGATGTTTCTTTTTCTGTTCTGGATCGCGCAAACAAACGCTTGCAAATCAACCGGATGAATGAAAAACAAAAAGAAAGAATAAAACTAATCCAAGGTTCATTAATTTATAAAGACAAACGCATAAAAGGATATGACGCATGTACGGTAATCGAAGTAATTGAACATCTCGATTTGTCACGGCTTCAGACATTTGAAAAAGTTTTATTCGGATATACAGCTCCGCCATTAATCGTTTTGACAACGCCAAACAGTGAATATAACGAAAATTATAAAAACATAGGAGAAAATAAATTAAGACATAACGACCATCGTTTTGAATGGACAAGAAAAGAATTTCGCGAATGGGCAAATAGAATTTCTCTGGAATACGGATATTCCGTACAGTTTTCTGATTTAGGTGATATCGATCAAAAATTCGGCTCACCGACTCAAATGGGGGTATTTACGAAATGAAATTGATTATACCGGAAATGTCTCTTGTCGTCCTTATCGGTGCATCGGGAAGCGGTAAATCTACTTTTGCTAAAAATCATTTTTTGCCGACGGAGATTATTTCTTCCGATTATTGCCGCGGACTTGTTTCAGACGATGAAAATAACATGGATGTTACTAATCCGGCTTTTGAAATATTACATTTTATTGCTGAAAAGCGTCTCAGTTATGGAAAGCTGACAGTTATAGACGCTACAAATGTCCAATCAAATTCTCGCAAATCGATCGTTGATTTAGCGAAAAATCAAGATTGTATGCCTGTGGCTATAGTTCTTGATTTACCGGAAAAGCTTTGTCAAAACAGAAATAAAACACGTATAGATCGGCAAGTACCGGAACACGCCATACGCAATCAATGCCGTCAATTGCGTCAATCGATTAAAAATCTGAAAAATGAGGGATTTCGGTATATTTATGTATTGAAAAACGAAGAAGAAGTTGAAAAAGCAGAAATTGAAATTCAAAAACTTTGGAATAATCGTAAATTGGATAGCGGACCATTTGATATAATCGGGGATGTACACGGCTGCTTTGACGAATTAATTGATCTTGTAAATAAACTCGGTTATTCTGTTTCCTTAATAGAAAATAAATATATCGTTTCCCATCCTGAAAAACGCAAACTCTTGTTTCTCGGTGATCTTGGCGACCGCGGGCCGAAAATTGCTGAAACTTTTCGTTTTGTTATGGATGCTTGCGAGGACGGTACAGCTTTGTGTGTCTGCGGAAATCATGACGCAAAACTTCTTCGTAAATTGAATAAACGTGATGTTCAGCTTACACACGGTCTTGATAAAACTGTTCTTGAATTGAAACAGCAGCCTCCGGAATTATCCGAAAAAATAAAAAAGTTTCTTGACTCCTTGATTAGCCATTATGTATTGGACGATGGAAAACTGGTCGTTGCTCATGCGGGAATGAAAGAAAAATATCAGGGACGCGGTTCCGGACGTGTCCGCGAATTTGCTCTGTATGGGGAAACTACCGGAGAAAATGATGAATACGGTTTACCTGTGCGAAATGACTGGACCAGGGAATATCGCGGTAAAGCGCTCGTTGTTTACGGTCATATTCCCGTTGCCGTAGCGAAAAGACAAAATAACACAATTTGTATTGATACCGGTTGTGTTTTCGGGGGAAGCTTAACCGCTTATCGTTATCCGGAAGGGGACATATTTTCAGAACCGGCTAAAGAAACATACTATGAACCGATTCGGCCGTTTCTCGGTGATGTTGAAAAATCCGATGAAGATATACGTGAGGACGATATTCCCGATATAGAAGATGTAATCGGGAAACGTATTTTAAATACGCGTTTGATGAAAGAAGTAATTGTTCGGGAAGAAAATGCGGTAGCGGCTCTCGAAACGATGAGCCGTTTTGCCGCAGATCCGCGTTGGCTTATTTATTTACCTCCCACAATGTCTCCCTGCACAACAAGCAGCCTGCCGGATTTTTTGGAATATCCTTCAGAAGCTTTTTCTTATTTTTCATCAAACGGAATTAATAAAGTTGTTTGTGAAAAAAAACACATGGGTTCCCGCGCAGTTGTAATCATTTGCCGGAGTAAAGAAATCGCAAAAACACGCTTCGGCGTTTCCGATGATGCGTTTGGTATTTGTTACACCCGAACAGGACGAAGATTTTTCGATGAAAAAACGCTTGAGGAAGAATTTATTGAAAGAATTAGGGTTCAGCTTGAAAAATCGGCTTTTTTTGAAGATTTTAAAACAAACTGGGTATGTCTTGACTGCGAATTGATGCCTTGGTCAGCTAAAGCGAAGGCACTTTTGGAAAAACAATACGCTCCGACCGGAATTGCCGGAGTACAGGGACTTTCCGCCGCCGTAGACGCTCTTAAATCGGCAGCTGAGAGGGAATATTCTGCTTTTGAAATAGGAGTCAGCGTTTCGGGACAAAATCTTGATTTAAATTCATTGCTTTCAAAAACAGAATCCCGAAAACAAGCAATGGAAAAATATATTGATGCATATCGGGTTTACTGCTGGCCGACAAACGGTCTTTCGGGAATTAAACTCGCTCCGTTTCATATTCTTGCGGCAGAGAACAGCGTTTTTGTTGATCGCAATCATGTTTGGCATATGGATACAATTAATAAATATTTTGTCGGAGATGATGATTTATTTATGGCCACTCCATACCTTGTGGTTGAAACTGAAAACGAAGAAAGTGTTAAAAGAGGTATTGATTGGTGGCAAAAACTGACTTCGGGCGGAGGAGAAGGAATGGTTGTGAAACCATATGATTTTATATCAGCAGGGAAAAAAGGTTTGCTTCAACCTGCGGTTAAATGCCGCGGATCGGAATACCTGCGTATCATTTACGGACCGGAATATTTACTTCCGGAAAATCTTCCCCGTTTAAAATCACGCAGTATTAATAAAAAGAGTTCTCTTGCTTTACGGGAATTTTCGCTTGGTATTGAGTCGTTGGAACGTTTTGTGAAAAATGAACCTTTTTACCGTGTGCATGAATGTGTATTCGGAGTACTTGCGATGGAAAGCGAACCTGTTGATCCGCGTTTATAATATACACTAATTAAATTTTATCCATTTCCAAATAGGGATTGATCGTATGAATAATTCAAAAAGAAATATGCTAATAACATTAGGCGTAAAAAATATTGAAAAATCCATAAAGTTTTATACAGGCTTGGGATTTAAGGTCAAACCGGACGGATGGACGGCAGACTTTGAAATGGAAGGAATCAGGCTTTCATTGTGCATAATTAGCAAATTAGCGGAAGATGTGAATGTATATAACCCTCCCGAAGTTATAACGGATTTTACAGGCATAACATTGGCTTACAACTTAGATTCTAAAGAAGCTGTTGATAAGTTTTATACAAAAGTACTAGAACTGGGTGGAACTGCTGAATATCCGCCGGAGAAAGCGATTGACTGGAATGGATATCATTTTTATTTCAAAGATTTGGATGGACATTATTGGGAAATCGCATGTTAATATATTTTTGCTGTATAAACATTTTGAACTTAATTAAGATAAAAATGAACAACGTATAAAATTTATATAATATGCAGTTGGGGAGTTCACATGACAGAATTGCCGAAACGTAAAAATATCAGGCTTAAAAATTATGATTACTCTTTAAATGGTGCGTATTTTATAACAATATGCACACAACAAAGATTGCATTTATTCGGAAAAATTGAGAAATATGTAAGGCAAGGGCTCTGCTCTTGCCGCTTCACACCGACAGGCGAAGTCATTGAAAAAGAATGGCGTTCATTGTTTGAAAGATACCCGAATATAATATTTGACAATTTTGTTGTTATGCCAAATCATATTCACGCAATAATTATCATAAATTTTGTGGAACGGCAAGAGCAAAGCCCTTGCCCTACAATTAGCGATATTATCTGTGTGTATAAATCTATAACGACAAAAATATGCAACATAAATGATGGCGTTTTAGGACGAAAAATTTGGCAGTTTAGATTTCATGACCGTATTATCCGCAACGAATCGGAATATCGGAAAATATGGTGCTATATCAACGAAAACCCTACAAAATGGGAGGAAGATTGTTACAATAAGTAATTTATTGTATAGTCGTAAATTAGAGGAGTTTTGCTATAAATGACATAAAATATCTATACCATTATTATAAAAAAGATCACCCTCCATTTCGCACACTTACATCGCTACCGTTTGAAAAAGCGAAAGCAATTATGTGTGAGAGTTTAGCAGAAGAAACAATGTTTTAATGATTTAAAGCCAATCACTTCTTTATTTGTTTATGTGATTGCATAAAAAAATTATATAATGTATGGGATTTTGGCGATTATGAAAAAGGGAATCACTTTTCTTGCAATATTGTATTTTTGTCTTTTGATTTTCGTGTCATGCGGTGATAACAAATCCGAACAAACTAAAAATGCTTTGAGGGCCTTTAATGACGTTTTGCAAAATAATATAGAATTTATGAATACAGATGGTCATGGATCTGACACACAAAGATTAAGATTAAAAGAACTATTAAGTGATAGCGAACAATATAAAATAATAAAATTTACATTGCTTGATATGGACAGAGATAACACGCCTGAGCTAATTTTTCAATATTGTACTATTGATAACAAAGGGGATGTTCCTGATTTTTTGGAAATATTAAAGCATCATGATGGCAAAGTATATGGTTTAAATCGTACTTACAGAGAAATGAAAGATTTAAAAATTGACGCCTCGTTTAGTTGGTCATACAGTGGTTTTGACAATGGATATTCAAAACTTGGATTTGAATCTAATTCCATAAAAATTGTTAATTTGGGGTATTGCCAGTCCAGTAACGACAATCAAGCTGAGTATTTTTTTGTGAATGATAAAGCTGTATCCGAAGATGAATATACATATTTTTGTGAAAATCAAAACAAAAAAGAATATATGATTTGGTATGATTATACCTCACAAAATATTAAAAAGTATCTTTAACCTTATCTCCTGTTAATAAGCATTTTGAACATAATAAAAAAATGAACAGCGTACAAAAATATATAAAGCAAAAAGAGGAAAAGCTTTGTGAAAATAAAGTTGAAACTGAAAAAATTACACATAATTACCTTATGTTTTAGCGTTTTGTTTATTGTTAATAGCTGTTTTATATCATGTACTGATAAAAACGAACAAGATAGCAATGAATATTCGGTTATATCCGATTACATAGAATTGAAACAAATTATTGAAAATAAAACCGCTAACACTCTTATAATAGATTTGCGGAAAAATCGGGATTACGAATTGTCTCATATTACAGATTCAATAAATGTGCCGTATAAAGATAATGACGACGGAGAAATATTTTATGAATATCTTGATAAAAACGATATTCATAATAAAGCAATTTATTTGATTTGTTACAACGGTTATAAAAGCGCTGAAGCTTTTAATTATCTGACAGCTAATAAATATAAAAATATACATTGCATTAGTTTCGGATTTGATGAATTTGCTGCTGAAGAAAACGATATATATCTTGAGGGAACTCTTATGTGCGATTCATGCGGTGAATAGAGTAAAAAAGCTAAAAAAATAATTAATAATAAAATATTTTTGAATAGAGATTATTAAAATGTTAAAAAAAACATTGGCTGGTATATTGATAATAAGTATGTTGTTTAATTTGGCTAGTTGTAATATGTTTAATATAAAATCGAATAAATCCGATGATGAAAAAAGCGTTTTTGACGAAATTCAAGCTATATTAGACGAAAAGAAAAATATAAACTATGAAGATTCGGTAAAATACCAAACAATTCCGACGATTATTGAACCCGGATCGGGTTTTACACAAACAGATTCTGTATCTGAAAAAAATACAACTGCAGTCACACTTGACGGAGATAAAATAATTACATCTGATACAGTTTTCGAGGGTATTGTTAACAGCAAAAACGGCAAAGCAATTTATGTAAGGAGCGGTCAGCTTACAATAACCGATACTGCTGTTATTAATTGTGATATTTATCTTGAAAATAAAGCATCGTTGTTTATTGAAGGTAAAGTAAACGGAACTGTCACCGTAAGAATCGATCAAATACCGGATTCGGTTACAAATGAAAGCGGAGAAATTATCAGAGCTCAGACTTTTGAAGCTACCGACCGTTCTTATATTAAAGAAGTTGTTTTGGAAAGTAAATTCGGATCGGGTTGGCTTAACGGTACTATAGACAAAATGATTTATAAAGAAGAATATACCGGTGAAATAAGACCGGGTAATGAATCATATGTCAAGGAAATATATTATTATTCAAGAGCGAATACATGGGCAGGAGGGCATATCGAAAATTGTTATCAGTATGCAGGCGGTTTGTGCATGAATTACGGACACATGGATAATGTTTTTATTTACAATAACGCACATTTTTGGATAGACGGAGAAGGTTCTGTTGATTTTATTTACTGCGAATCAAACGGAGGTATATTTTTAGGTTATACCGATAACGAAAAAGGCAGGTGTTACGCGTCTGCCGGAACAGTGGTTTTAAACAATGAAAACGGAAGTATAGACAACCAAGGGACAATTGATAATCTTATTATTTATTCCGGAAGAGCTGATAACGGCGGTTATGTCAAAAACGCATATATAAATGAGAAATGTTCCTTTTCATTATACAATGAATCCCATGAACTTGCCATTCCGGTAATTTATGCGGTCGATAATCTTTATGTAAAAAATTCAGAAAGTATAAGCCTTTGTAAAAATAGCAATAATTCTACTCAAAATCCTAAAATCGGGTATTTCAAAGCCGATGGAGTTAATTCTATTGATATAAAAAATATTAATATAGATAAAATGGAATTGTTCGGTTTTGTTGACAGTTTGAATATTGAAAACGCAGATATATCAAAAGTTAAATTTGATCATTATCAGGGTTGGATTCATCCAGGAGACCCGATGCTTAGCGATATTCCTAAATATTTTAATAAAAAAGATCATGAAAAGCTTCTTTCCATGTTTTCAGAAAGCGAAACTTTATTAAATAAAGATAATAAATCTTCCGCCTCCAGGAAATATGATACAAAAGATCTCGGATTAGCTGTAAACGATAAAAATGCGCTGCCGTTATCGTTGGAAAAATCTGTATATTTAAAAAATACATCCGATGTCTGGTTCAAAATGGAATTAAAAGCGGGAGATTATATAAAAATTGATTTCCGCGTATATAATATGTGGGGTGTAATCAGTTTAAAATCTCCGGCAGGATTTGTTGGTTTAGCGCTTCCGAGTGCGGATACAGACAAAGAGGGATTTTATTATGTTCCTGAAAACGGTATTTATTATGTAAAAGTATCAGGTGCCGAATACGGAGCGGATTTTAAAATTTCAAAGTTCAATCCTGTTTCGGTAACACTTTCCGCTTTTACCGCAGGAGCTTTTCCTGCGAATTATAAACCTGTTTCAAACGATTTCAACAAAGAGGACTTATCAAAATTTAGGTTTGAATTGTATGATGAAACAATAAAAGCTCCTTTGTCTTATTTAAAAATAGATGGAGATAAAATTATTTTACCGCCCGGAAGTAACGGCCACATTATACGTATAGATGCTCATCATTTTTCAGAAGAATGGGGAACTTGGGGAAATTTTAACGGTTATGCACCAGGTTCGGTTAAATTTACGGCGGGGACAGACAAAGATATAATTGTAGTATGTTACCGTTACGGTGAATATGATGGCTGGGCGCAAGACTTTTCCGATGCAAAAGGGTATATTTACAATTCGGAAGGGAAACTTACAGCACAATTATCCTCAGACGACGGAAAACATTTCTACAGCGGACCGCTGCCTGACGGTGAATACAAAATTGTATTTATCAGAGATCCGAAAGGCGTTTACCGATTCATTGATTTTGCCGATTTCAGTAATTACGGCTTCAAAAGGAATAGAGATTATGTGCTTGATTCTTTTATAAATAAATCAGGAAAATTAACGCAGTACCAAAATCTGAAAGTAACCGATGCTCCGGTTTTTGATTACAAATATTTGAAAAATGAATCCACCGGTCTCTATACTTCGGAAACGTTCGTTAGCGGAGGGTCTAAATCTACTTTTACGCTTTTGTATGATTTTTCAAACGAATATAAAAACAAAATAAGTAATGTAGAAGTAATGCTGAGTCTTTCCGAAAACTGTATTCCCGAAAATAACAAGTTATTAGTTGACGGTAAAACAATTGATGCCAATTTTGATAACGGGATATTGACCGCGGTTGTTCCTGTTGACGGGAAAAGAGCGGATTTAAACTTCATTGTAAGCGGCGATTCCGGTCAACTCGTTTCAAACGCAGTGCTGAGTTTTGAATATAACGGTGAACTTCAAAAGGTTTATATAGGTTCTGTAGCAGTCGATATATTAAATATTTCTATCAACGGACCATCGGCAACTTCAAAAAGCAGCGTTTCGCTTTACGGATATTCGGTTCCGGGCAAAGAAATTTCAATTTACGACGGCAATAAATTTGTTATAGCTGTAAAGAGCAGAGATGATGACGGTTTTTGGTTTGCCGAGGCTCAGCTTGTCAAAAAAACAGATATGACACATAACCTGAAAGCTGTAATAAATAAAGGTGAACAGAATGAATTTTCCAGCAACACGATTTCTGTAAATTATATATCTTTTGCTCCTGAAGTGAATGACTTCATAATGGAATACCAAATAAAGGGAGACACTGTCAGATTAAAAGTTGCAGGCAAAGACTGGGGTAAATCAAGATTTCATTTTGAGTATGGTTGTGCCGAAGATACTCTTAAATTTACGGTTAAACTGACTAACAACGAGTATATCGAACGTATGTGGGTAACAAGCACACGCGGGGTAATTTCCTCAATTGAAGGGTTTTACGATAAAAATTCTGACTCATGGATTGCGAAAGGAAAATTTTCAGACGAAGAAAATTTCGGGGATTTCAGAATTGATTATACATATAAAAACTTCGATTCGGCTGGATTGTTTGAAGAAATAAAAAATTTTGAAACCCCAAAATTAGATTTGAATAATTTGAATCCCGTTGATTTAATTCTTCCCAAAGATGCTTTTACAACTATAACAGAATCTGTGATTGATGAAAAAACGGGAAAAGAAACTTATAAATTATCCACCGATATGCTAGGCGACGGTTCTACAATTGTACCGGCAGAACTTTCTCTAATACAATACAAAACCGAAAAAACTCCTGAAGATTATATAAAAGAGGGTTATATTAATGTAAAAACAGAAGATGGCGGATACTGTCTTACATATTCTTATATAGACGAAAAAACAGGTGAAGTCTGTTTTTCGATATTGAAATTTAATCAAAACATTAGTAAAATGTCCGCATTTGTTCCGCAGTATAATTTCTCACAAACTGTCTTTATACCAAATCAAGATAACACCATATATTCGAATACTGCTGATAGTTATTCATCTACTGTAACAGAAATAACTATTAAAAGTATAGCTGAAACCACTTCAAATATTCTTCTTCCTTTTATTAATGAAAATGTAAATACCATCGTAGATAAATTTACAGGACAATTTGATAAAGTTAAACAAATATATGAAATGTATCTTGCGGTGGAGAAACAACGCGAAAAAATAATTGAATTACAAACACAAATAGAAATAACTAAGAGAAATATAATAAATTTGCTGCCAACTTTAGATCCTGAATCCGATTGCCCCGCCATAGCTAACAACATGCTTAATCAATTGGAAACAGCTATGGAATATTTACGCGGAATTGAAGCTACAGCTTGGATGGAACAATTAACTTTTTATGGCACAGGAGCTATCATAGGAGGAATTTCAGCTCCCGTCATAGCAGCCGCCGCTATCACAGGAGGAATACTCGGCGGACTTATAATGGGAGGTCCGACTATGGGTTTGGGTTCTTCTATAGGAGTTTACGTCGGAGCTGCTTCAAGTGCTGCGGCTGTCGGATTTATTTTCGGATTAATAAATGATTCTATAAACAAATTAATTGATAAACAATTTGTAAAAATTATGGATGAAAATTTGGATTTGGCTCGAAACCAATATCTGGAATCCACAAAAACATTTGGCAGATTGCAAAACTGCCGAAAAGAAGAAGAAGAAGACCCCGATAAGCCTGAGCCGGATGGTTCAACTCCGGAAAATCCTACTGATCCGACAAGATGTCCGTCGGGATTTGTCTTTGAATCAACCGAAAATAACAGGCTTTCCGGTGTAATGGTGAAACTTTGGTATCAAGATGAATATGGAAATCTTGTTTTGTGGGATGCTGAAAGCTATGGTCAAAAAAATCCTCAGATAACGGATGAAAATGGTACATACGGATGGTTTGTCCCTGATGGGATTTGGAAAGTGACATATGAACTTGAAGGATATAAATCCGCGGAAAGCGAATGGCTCGTTGTTCCTCCGGAACGTTTTAATGTAAATCAATCGCTTATACATATTTCAATAGCGAAGGAAAATATAAATTTCCAAAATACTTTTACGTCAGAAATAATACTCCCAAAAAAACATTTGTTCATGTATTCTCCCCGGTTTTCGGCTTTGTTTTAAACGTTCGGAATGATATAAATATAAGAGGCTGAAAAGACAATTCTATTGTGCTGCAGCCTCTTTTTATTCTGGTTTAAATTATTTTTATCAATCAAAAATAAACATCTTACTAAATCAATAAATATATGATATAATATTATAGATTAAGATAACTGATTTATAAAAAAATTTATTTTCACGATTTTTATTTAATAATCAAAAAATATATAAGGTAGATTTTTTATGTATTTTTTTAATAAAATTTTATTATCTGAATTTATAGGATCAAAAAAAAACAAAGATATAGCTGCATATATAATATATTTTTCACTTAGTCTTTTTTCTATAATGTCAAGCGAATTTTTAACTTCATTAAAAATAACATCAATTACATTACATAAAAATGATACAACATCAAATATTATTTATATTTTATACAGTTTCAGTGTTTCAGTGGGGATATTATTATTTTATTTTTTCAAAGTATATATAAAAAGTAAAAAAACTTGCGTATTTATTATTATAATAAGTTTTTTTTCGGCTATTGTTTTGATGGTAGTTTTTATTTTTTCAATAGAAATTTTACTTATACAAATAGTTATCCTATTATTATTTACCATAGCAGGATTTAATACCGGAATTGCTTCCTACATTCTTTATAAATTATATCAAAAAAAATATCCGGCCGGAAAAATTCTTGCGGTATCTTCGTTTTTAGGTTTAATGTTTCATTATATTTTTTGTTTTTTAATAAATCAAAATAAAAATGCATCAGCTTTTTTAGGAACATCTATTATTATATCAATTGCAATAATGACATTTATAATAATTAAAAAAATAAATATTTTAGATGATACAGAAGAACCGGATGAAACTGTTTCCTTTCCGTTTGAGTATAAAAATTATGTAATATTATTAATATCTATTACCGCAGTTATCGTTGTAATATCATTTATTATAGGTATAAGCGACTATCTTGTCGCAAAAGAAATGCCTTTGCATATAATAATAAGTAAATCATTTTTTTATCCTGTTCTTTTTTACATACCCGGTCAGGTTATTGCTTGTCTTCTCGCAGATTTTAAAAAAGGGAAGTATCTTCCGGTTACTGTTTTGGCAGGTGCGATAATTCTTGTCCCCGTTACATTATTTTTAGAATCTCCTAACGAATTTTATTTAAATTCCGGTATAAATTTTTTTATCGGAGGATTCTTTTTAGCATATATCATGACTGTAATGATTTCCAATATCCGTCCGCACAAAAATAAAGTTGCTTTGATATGTCTTTCCGGATTTATTTATTCGTTATTTTGCGGAATAGGAGCACTCGCAGCACATTTTATTTTTATTCACATGAATGTATATTTTATTCTCACAGGTTATTCTTTATTAATAATTGTTTTAATATTTTCAATTTTTGTATCAATTTTTGCATTCTATAAAAATGATTTGCAAAATAACATACCGAATATTATAAATCAAACGGAAACAGAACCGAATATTTTAAATGATGATATATTAAAGGAATATTCATTAACCGTAAGAGAACGTGAAATAATTCCTTATCTTGTCAGCACAATGACAACAGAAGAAATTTCCGCAGAATTATATATCACTGTAAATACATTAAAAACTCATATTAGAAATGTTTTAAGAAAAACCGATTCATCCTCGAGGAGGGAACTCCGGCGTATTTTAACCGAAAAAACTTCAAACACAAAACAAGAATAAAATAAAAAATATTGTACTGTATTATTATTATAAAGATAAAAATACAGTATTTTTTTTATGTTTTATAAAATCACCCTAAATAGGTGATGAAATATTATTTAAAATGAAGTATATATAAAGCAGCTATATTAATAATTTGTTTTTTGGGGGGAGATGAGATCTTTTGACGGAAGTTGAAAAATTATATCTTTCGGAAAAGAAAGTTGATTTGATGATTATCATCAATGATATGATGGAGCTTCAAAAAGGTAAATGTACAAAATCAGATACACCTAACGGAATCATAGGATACCAAACGGAATTTTACGGTGTCTGTTATGAATATACATTTACAGTTATTGATAAAAATGAGGGTTGTCTTGTATGTATCCGCACCGAGGGAGGATATGGGGATGAACAAGTGAGAATCAAACAGATGTTCAGTTTAATTGACAGTTTATTGAAAATATAATTATTAATTTAACAGGAGGATATTAAATATGAAACAATGCGTTAAAGGGCATTTTTTTGACGAAACAAGATCCGATGAATGTCCGTATTGCAAACAGGCAAATCAATCTTCTGATAATATCGGAAAAACAGTAGGTCTTGGTAATAAATCTGTGGGAAAAACAGTTCCTTTAAATGAAAATGTATTCTCAGTATCTTCTGAAAGAGGGAAAACAGTCGGGCTCATAAAATCAGATATCGGAATCGACCCGTCAGTCGGTTTTCTTGTATGCGTTTCGGGTATTCATAAAGGAATCGATTTTAGGTTAAAATCCGGACGTAATTTTATAGGAAGAACACCTGATATGGATATATCACTTCCAGACGATGAAACAGTTTCGCGTGAAAATCATTCCATTGTAAGTTATGATAATATAAATAATATATTTACTTTAGTTCCCGGAACGGGCAGAGGTATTACATATCTGAACGGAAAAGCTATAGAGGCTGCGGAAAAACTAAACGCATATGATGAAATCGGTATCGGAAAAAGTTTGTTATTGTTTCTTCCGTTATGCGGAGAAAAATTTAAATGGAACAATTGAAAAAATGGCTTATTCCTTTTTGTATAATATTTTTTCTTTTAATACTATTTTTTGTTATTATTTTATATCTGAAAAGAAAAAATAAAATAAAAAAACTTAAACAAGAAAAATCTGAAAAAATCATAACATTGCAGCCTTTAGAAAATAAAAAAGATTCTTCTGCAGAATTAATTCAAAAAAACATTGAATTTCCTTATGAAATATCTAATGTACAGGGGATAGGCAACCGCGATAACCAACAGGATTCATTCGCTATTTCTCCTCTTGATAAAGAAATTATATCTAAAAAGGGATTAATTTCGGTGATTTGCGACGGAATGGGAGGACTTTGCGATGGATATGAAATATCACAGTTTATTGTTTCTGAAATAATGAATCATTTTCTCACGAATGAAAAAGAAGATTATAAAAATATTATTACATCAATAAATACAAAAATTAAAAATATGTACAATGGCAAAGGAGGCTCTACTCTGATAGCGGTTCTTTTAAAAGAAGATATCATGAATTTTTGGAGCATAGGAGACAGTGATATATTTCTTTTCAGGAAAAACCGTTTATATGCTGTTAACAAAAGGCATGAATACGAAAACGATCTTATTTTAAATTTTATAAGAGGAAATATTCCTATAAATAATATTTTTACTAATCCTCAGGCAGGAGCTTTATCTTCATATATCGGTGCTGAAAATATAAAAATTGATACTTTTTCAAAACAATTCAAAATAAAAGACGGGGATAAAATATTACTTTGTACTGATGGTGTTTCGGACATTATAAATTGCGATTTATTAACAAAATTTTTAAATTATTCACCTCAAATTTGCTGCGGCATGATTGAAAATTATATTTTAGAAAATATGGATTCAAATCAGGATAATTATACCGCTGTCGTTATTCAATATGTTCAAACAGAAAGGCAGATATTATATGAAAATTAAAATAACAATAAAACATATTTTTGCTATCATTCTTATATTAATCACCGTAATTTCTTGTGTTATGATATCATTTCCGTTAATCAGAAACAAAGGAGTGGGGTATTTAGGAGCTGAAAATAGCGTTGTTCTTGTTTATACTGAATATACCGATGAAAATGGTATGTTAAATATTAATTGGGGAACAGGGTTTGCTATCGGAAAACCGGGGAAACCCGTTCAATATGTTGTTACAAACGCACATATAGTCGAAGCCGCTTATGCTTATAGCGGATCAATTATGGTATATTTTTCTGCTGCGACAAACGATTTTATGCATTCGAGTGTTATTATTATGTCGCCTTCTAATGCAAAAGATATTTCGGTATTAAAATTACCCGAACCTACAAAAAAGCGTTCCGCAATGGTTTTTAAATTTGATAAGGATGTAACGATAGGAGAACCGGTTTTTGCTCTCGGATATCCCGGAAAATCGACCGATGTACAACAGCAGCCGACATTTGATATAAACGATATTTCCGCTACACGAGGCGTTATTAGCAAAAGAACCATGCTTTCAGTCGCCACTTATCAGGCATACCAAACAGATACAGCTACTTCTTCGGGAAATTCCGGAGGACCTCTCGTTGACGAAAAAGGCGGTTTTGCCGTAGGTATCGTGTCATACGGATATGTTGATTATGATATGAACTATGCTATAACAATCAATGAGCTTCAAACACTTCTTGATTATAATAAAATAGAATATTCATACAAAGGTCAGCTTAATTGGATGTTTTATGTTTTTATACCCACAGGGATTTTATCCTTTCTTGCCGCGGTTGTTCTTTTTATATGGATTTATAAAAAAGTACCCGCTAAAGCCGGTTCTTACAAAGATTCCGAAAAAAAAGCCGGAGCTTTATCAAACAAGACTCCTGTCATCAGGGGGATTAACGGATATTACGCCGGACAAAAAATAGAATTAACCCAAAAAATTATACTGGGACGTGATTCAACAGTTTGCAATCTTGTTTTTCCAGCTGATACAGCCGGAGTAAGTTCGAATCATTGCTCCGTTTATTATGATAAAAATAACGAAAAATTTGTAATCACTGACAATAACTCATCTTACGGTACATATATAGGAAACGGGCAAAAACTAACAGCCTCTGTTCCTTATAACGTTTCTATCGGAGAAACTTTTTATCTCGGAAATGCACAAAACCGTTTCGCGGTTTCTCTGGAGTAATTTATTATGGATGGAAAATTAGATATATTTTCCTATACGAATATCGGCGGAGAAATAATAAACGCGGATGTTTTAAAGAGCGAGTTTTGGAACGGATGTTTTAATGCCGTACTTTGTGACGGGTTTAAAAAACACATGGAAACCGCTGCTTTGTGTTCAGAAACCGCTATAAAAATGATGCGTGAAACAAACGACATAAACGAAATATTAAATTATATATATCATCATAGAAAACCCGGAGGATATTCTACAATTTGTATTACAAAAATAGAAAATGATCTTTGCAAATGGGGAAATATCGGAGATTCAAGATTATATCATTTTTCAAAAGGAATGATTGCTGACAAAAGTATTGATAATTCAAAAGCATACCAGCAATATATGGAAGGAAAAATCAATTATGAAGATATTCGAATGGCCAATGAAAGATCGGAATTGACAGAATATATAGGAAATTCAAATAAAATCGTTGAAATTAACACTGATGAATTTATTTTAAAAGAAGAAGATGGTTTATTGCTATGCTCAGACGGATTTTGGCAATATATTTATGAATATGAAATGGAAATTGATTTTTGCAAATCAATTTATTCAAATGAATGGGCTGAAAATATGCTTATCAGAATCGCTAAGAGATCTTTATTTTGCGGAGATAATTTAACTTTGGCTGCCGTAATTTTTAAACCGGATAAAAGGGAGATAAATTTATGAATTATAATAATTTATGTTACGGATGTTTTAAAGAGAAAAATGATACATCATATCCTTGTCCCTTTTGCGGATATGATATAGTTTCTGAACATCCGTATTCAGCTCTTCCTGCCGGTTCTGTTTTAGGCGGACGATATATGACAGGTAAAGTTTTGGGTATAGGAGGTTTTGGAATTACATACCTTGGTTTTGATTTAACTCTTGAAATCAAGGTAGCAATTAAAGAATATATGCCGCAGGGAATATCTGCGAGAACACAGGATAAATATACTGTTACGGTTGTAACTTCAAAAGATAAATCTGTATATGAAACCGGAGCTGAACGCTTTCTTGATGAGGCACGTATATTAGCAAAACTTCAAAATTTGCCAAACATCGTAAGCGTACAAAATTATTTTAAGGAAAATAATACTGCTTATTTTATAATGGATTATATTGAAGGTATGAGTTTAAAAGATTATCTTGAAACAAAAGGCGGTAAAATATCCTATGATGAAACTATACTTCTTTTGCTTCCAGTTATGAAAGTTTTAGATTTGGTTCACAAACAAAATCTTCTTCACCGCGATATAAGTCCGGATAATATATACATAACATCAAGCGGTGAAAGCAAACTGCTTGATTTCGGTGCCGCGCGTTTTTCTTCGAATGATAATAAAAGCATGTCAGTAATTTTAAAACACGGATACGCACCGGAAGAACAATACCGAAGCCATGGAAACCAAGGTCCTTGGAGTGATGTTTATGCGTTTGGAGCGACAATATATTATTGTATAACCGGAACACTTCCGCCTGATTCAATAGAACGCGTTTATAATGATGTGATAGTATCTCCTTCGATTTTTGGCGTTAAAATGCCTGTATATGCTTCTGACGCTTTGATGAAAGCTCTTAGCGTAAAACCCGAAAACAGATTCCAGAATATGAACGAATTTATTATGGCTTTCGCAGGCAGTTCTGACAATATCGGTAAAACTGTACAATCATCAGGCGATATTATTTCTGATATTTCCAAATCGAATTCATTTAACAATATATCCCAAAAAGAAAATCAGAATATAATTTTATTATTTTTGCAAAAGATTAAAACAGATTCAAGATTTTTAATTTTATTTGTTTGCTGTGCCGCCGCGGTTGTATTGGCGGTAACTATTCCTCTTGGTATCGCGCTTTCAAATAAAAATATTGATAATACTTTTGGAAAAGGCGGGACAACAGAAACAACGGATAAAACAAAAATGACAACGGTTGTTTCGGATACGGTTAAAATTACTTCCGAAACAAGTAACTACGATACTACAACTATAGATTTTTTTGATACATCTACTTCGGGTATTTATGAAACTAAAATCATTGATACACAACCGGAACTTCCGCTTGAAATTAATTATATTTTAAAAAATTACAGCGATTTTGCTTTCAAAATAAAAGTTCCTGATATGTGGGCAGAGGAATCCTATTTTGACGGAATAGTTTATAAAAATAAGGAAAATACTGTAATCATGGAAGTGTTGTACTCATATCAAACGATAAGAGCTATATACAGTATCGAAGATATAGCGAAATCAGCGGATGACCATTTGAATTATTTTTTAGGTGAATCCGATAAAAATGAATCTCTTAAATTTTCTGATAAAAAAGAAGAGTATATTACCATCGGAAGCGAACAAGCTTATCATTTAAGTGCTGACATTTCAAGCGAAAAAGAAAAATCAACTTGTAATTTATATGCTTTTAATTCAAAAAACGGTTTTGGATGTTATATTATTTTTTCTGTTTGTTATGCGGATAATGATTTTGAATTAAATAATAAAATTATATCTGAATCTGTAAAAAGTTTTTCGATTTCGGGAAAAATCAATGTTCCGGATATGCTTCATTACCAAAATAAAGACAAAGATATACAAACTTTATACGACAGCGATCTTGTGACTGCAATAAATGAAGATTATTATGATAATGCGGTTTTCTTTTATATCGGAAATACGGATGATTTAAATACTGTAGGGATTTTCAATGTTGGAAACCAATATACGCAAAAAGGGTATTTTACCGATATGGAAGCTGGTTTTGAAGAGGGATTTTTAATCCTGGATAACGATTTGTATACAATTGACGTAAATCAATACATATATTACGCAAAAGATTATCACTACTACGACGATAACGGAATTTTGTATTATTTTACTGTATGTACTGTTCCCATAGAAAATTCGCTATATGTTGTATCTTTCGAAACTATGGAATATGCGGTTGATGATTCTGTTACTCTTCTCGGCACAATTATGCATACTCTTCATAAAGCAAAATAAATAATTCGAAAAATTTAATCAAAATACAAAAATTACTTATATTAAAAATTTTGCGGAGCTTTTTCAAAAGCGGTTTATTCTTCCTAATTATTGTCTTAATCTAACGCTCTGTTATAACACAGAGCGAATTTTTTTATTATAAAAAGTGTAGATACAAAATCGGTTTAATATGATATAATAAATAAAATTATTAATATGAAACTAAAAAACAAAAAGGAATTTAAAAAGTAATGAATAACCGCGAAAGAGTATTACGCAGCATACAATTTTTAGATTCGGATTCTCTTCCTTATTCACTTTCGCTTACAGGACAGATGTACGAAAAGGTTAAAGCACACCAGAAAGGTGAGTATTTTTTCAGTATTTTAAACAATCATATCGATTTTTGCGAATTGAATCTCCCGCAAACACCTCATCCTCGGAAATCGGGTTGCTATATAGATGAATTCGGTGTTATTTGGAATAAAAACGGAGCGGATAAGGATATCGGTGTTATCGATAATAAGCTTATCGGTTGTCCCGATGATCTTTTAAAATTTGAATTTCCGAAAATTGATAGAAGCGGAGTTCGTGCAAGATGCGAAAAAGTATTTTTCGAAAACAAAAATAATTTTAGAATTGTAAATTTAGCTTTTTCGCTTTTTGAACGTGCATGGACGCTTTGCTCAATGGAAGATTTGCTTTGCTATATGATAACCGATCCCGAATTTGTTCATGCTCTTATGCAAAAAATCACCGATTATTGTCTTTGCAAAATGGAAACGGTAATAGATTATAATTTTGATTGTTTTATGTTCGGAGATGACTGGGGTCAGCAAAGAGGTTTGATTATGGGTCCGAAACATTGGCGGGAATTTATTCTGCCATATTTGAAACAGCTCTATAAAAAAACGCAGAATTACGGAAAATATGTAGGACAACATTCCTGCGGTGATATACACGAACTGTTCGACGATTTAATTTTTGCCGGTCTTAATATATATCAGACATTTCAGCCGGAAATATATGATTTGAAAAAATATAAACAAATACTCGATAAAAGGCTTTCAATTTGGGGCGGTATAAGCACTCAAGCGGATTTACCTAATAAAACGCCCGATGAAATAAAGGAAATCACAAAACAAACCATAGATATCATGTGGAATAACGGAGGCTATATTGCCGCGCCGACACATTCTGTACCAGGGGATGTACCTGTTGAAAATATAATAGCAATGGTTGAAGTTTTTAACGCGTCAAAACATTGATTTTTATATTGGGAAAAATAATTATATATTTATATTTTCGTATAACAGATTCGGAGAATAAAAATGACATCAATTGACGTTTTACAAAAATATTTTGGTTATAACGAATTCCGTGAAGGGCAATCGGAATTAATAAACGCTCTTTCCGGAAACAGAGATGTTTTGGGTGTTATGCCTACAGGTGCCGGCAAATCTGTTTGTTATCAAATACCGGCGATGATGTTTTCCGGTTGCACTCTTGTAATATCTCCTCTTATTTCTCTAATGCGTGATCAAGTTCAGGCTCTTTCCGCCGCAGGAATTCCCGCAGCTTTTATTAACAGCTCCTTATCCGAAGCTCAATTTTCACAAGTCATTTCAAACGCTTATTCGGGATATTATAAAATCATATACATCGCACCCGAAAGATTATTTAATCAATCAATGCTTGATTTAGTTAAAAAATTAAAAATATCAATGATAGCCGTAGATGAAGCACATTGTATATCACAATGGGGGCAGGATTTTCGTCCGAGTTATATGGATATACCTGAATTTACGGCGAATTTGCAAATACGCCCGGTGATAGCAGCTTTTACGGCAACAGCAACAAATCGTGTGCGCGAGGATATTGTTAATAATTTAGGATTAAATAATCCCCTGACTCTTGTAACCGGTTTTGACCGTCCTAATTTATATTTTGAAGTAAAACGTCCGAAAGATAAATATTCAGAATTATTAAAATATTTAAAAAATAATAACGACAGCGGTATTGTTTATTGTTCCACCCGCAAAGAAGTTGAAAAGGTTTGTGAAAAACTTATTTCCGACGGATATTCGGCTGCCCGATATCACGCCGGTTTGTCGGACAATGAAAGAAACCGGTCGCAGGATGATTTTATATTTGACAGGATTAAAATTATTGTGGCGACTAACGCTTTCGGAATGGGTATCGACAAATCAAATGTCAGATTTGTAATTCATTATAACATGCCTCAAAATGTGGAGAGTTATTATCAGGAAGCGGGAAGAGCCGGGCGTGACGGAATAGCAAGTGACTGTATTCTGTATTATGCCCGCAAAGATATCGTAACAGCGGCATTTTTAATTAATCAAAGCGTAAACCGAACAGAAGTCACCCGCAACAGACAATTGCTCGATCAAATGGAAAGATATTGCGAAACGGACGGCTGCCTCCGCCGGTACATGCTTAATTATTTCGGCGAAGAAACTGACGAAGATTGCGGTAATTGTAGCAATTGTAATAATTGCAGCAATTGCACCAATTGTAACAATTGTAATGAAATTTCCGAAGAAATTGATGCCACTGTCGATTCCAAAAAGATTCTCTCTCATATTACAAGATTAAATAAAGCGGGTTATCAATTTATGTTCACCCGTACTGCGGATATTTTGCTCGGTAAATCCGAAGATTTTACCGATATGACTACTTTCGGAATTATGAAAGATAGTACGCGTGATTATATTAAACATATAATAAATCGCTTGATATCATTGGGTTATATAGCAGATAACAGATATCTTGCGGTGACGGCAAAAGCAAATGAAGTGTTGTTTGAAAATAAAACCGTTAAAATCCGGAACATAAAACCGGAGATTGAACCAAAATCAAAATTTGAAATAAAAAAAGAAAATATCAAAAAAAATATCAGTAATCAACAATTTTCATTTTCAGATAATTTATTTTCAAAATTAAAAGAGCTTCGGTTTGAAATCGCACGTGATGAAAATGTACCGGCGTTTATAATTTTTTCAGATGCGACATTGGTTGACATGTGTATGAAGCATCCTAAAAACGAAAGCGAAATGATGAATGTCAGCGGAGTGGGATATATAAAATTTGAACGTTACGGAGAAAAATTTTTGAAATTATTGTGCGAAAACATTCCGGAAGAACCAAACCATAAAAAAAGAAGAAAATGAAAAATAGATATAAACAATTCGTTATAATAAATTATTGATAATATATATATTATTACTGTATTGCTTTGTTAAAATAAATAAAAAATTGTCGAATTTATATTTCTGTAAGTACTTGACAAAGATATATAAATTTGATATCCTATTAATAGTTAGTGAAAGCTAACCTTTAATTTGATGTTGGAGTTAGTTTAAACTAACTCGAAACAATAAATAAAACAGCTAATTTTTATAAAGTAATTAATATATAATAAATTAGGAGAAGACATGATGCCTCTTACGTTGGCAAAAACAGGTGAAGAAATTTCGGTAAAAAAGATAGGCGGTAATCCGGAAATACGCCAGTTTTTAGAGAACCTGGGTTTTGTACCAGGAAGCAGAATAACAGTTATAACGGAAACAAGCGGTAACGTTATTGTTAATATAAAGCAGTCACGTATAGCTATAAGCCGGGAAATGGCTTCTAAAATAATGATATAATATTTTTAATATATAACGTAATGAAGCAGTACATATAATAAAATATCTATCCAAAAATATTTTGTTACTTTTATTTAAAATGACAAGGTTTTTTATTCCCGTATACATAAAAGGAGAGTTTTGATAATGCAGACATTGAAAATGGTTTCGCCCGGTAAAAAGGCAACGATAATAAAAATAGGCGGTTCAGGACCGGTTAAAAGGCGTATTATGGAAATGGGTATTACACGCGGGATTGAAGTTATTGTCCGGAAAGTTGCTCCTCTGGGTGACCCCGTTGAAATAACCGTGCGCGGGTATGAACTTACAATACGGATGGCAGACGCAGAATTAATTGAAGTTGATAATATAACGACAGTTTAATTATTATATAATATAAATATATGCAAACATAAAGCTACATGTAAACATATAATCGGAGGAAAACATAAATGCCAATTAAAATTGCTCTTGCCGGAAACCCCAACAGCGGCAAGACTACTTTGTTTAATGCCTTGACCGGTTCGAATCAATTTGTAGGAAACTGGCCGGGTGTAACTGTTGAAAAAAAAGAAGGGAAGCTTCGAGGTAACCGCGATGTTATTATTACAGACTTGCCGGGTATTTATTCTCTTTCACCTTATTCACCTGAAGAAATTGTCGCGCGTAATTATCTAATTGATGAACAGCCTGACGTTATATTAAATATTATCGACGGAACGAACTTAGAAAGAAATTTATTCTTAACAACACAATTAACAGAGCTGGGAATACCTCTTGTCGCATGTATCAATATGATTGATATAGTTAAAAAGAATGGCGACCAAATTAATACGGAAAATCTTGCTGAGCTTTTAGGATGCAAAGTAGTATGTATCTCCGCTATTAAGAATACCGGAGTCGATGAAGCGGCGGCAGCGGCTGTTTTGGCTGCCAACGGAGCAAAAACTAAACCGCAGCACAGTTTTTCCGGAACTGTTGAACATATTCTTGCTCATATAGAAGAAGCAGTTCTTCATAGTTTACCTGACCATCAGCAGCGTTGGTATGCGATAAAACTTTTTGAACGCGACGAAAAAATTATCGCAAAACTTGGTTTAACAGATAAACAACTTACCCATATCGAAAACGATATTAAAAATTGTGAAACAGAATTGGATGACGATAGCGAAAGTATTATAACTTCAGAACGTTATAAATATATAGATTCAATTATAAAAGACTGTTTAAAGATAAAGAACCGCGGAAAACTCTCGGTTTCAGATAAAATTGATAAAATTGTAACAAGCAGAGTTTTTGGACTTCCGATTTTCGCCGTTATTATGTTCTTAGTATATTTTATATCTGTTACAACTGTAGGAACAATTGCGACTGATTGGGCTAACGACGGAGTTTTCGGCGACGGCTGGCTATTACTTGGAATAGGTTCGGCAAAATATGAAGAAGCTGCCGATGAATATGCCTATTATGATACAATAGTTTCATCATATGAGGAAGCGGCTGAAGCGGAAGGTATAACGATTGAAGAGAACACCGATTTTACCGCTGCGGCAGATTTTTACGACGAAAATGGGAATATCGATGAAAGTATTAATGTTACATACTCGGATTATAAAAATGCAATAGAGGCAGAAGAACCCGATCCGTCCGAATACGGTGTTTGGATTCCCGGTATACCTGTTATTCTCGGAGGATGGCTTGACGATATCGGAACGGCTGATTGGCTTACCGGGCTTATAATGGATGGTATCGTAGCGGGTGTCGGAGCAGTTTTAGGCTTTGTTCCGCAAATGCTTATACTGTTCCTGCTGCTTGCTTTCCTCGAAGCCTGCGGATATATGGCTCGTATAGCGTTCGTAATGGACCGCATATTCCGTAAATTCGGTTTATCAGGTAAATCTTTTATACCGATGCTGGTAGGAACAGGATGTGGTGTTCCCGGTATTATGGCTTCGAGAACGATAGAGAACGACCGGGACCGTAAAATGACTATAATGACCACAACATTTATTCCCTGCGGAGCAAAGCTTCCTATAATCGCATTGATTGCCGGCGCAATGTTCAAAGGAGCATGGTGGGTTGCTCCGAGCGCTTACTTTTTCGGAATAGCAGCTATTGTTATTTCCGGGATAATATTAAAGAAAACCAAAGCTTTTGCGGGAGATGCTGCTCCTTTTGTTATGGAATTGCCTGCTTATCATATGCCTACACTGTTTAATTTGCTGCGTTCGATGTGGGAACGCGGATGGTCGTTTATAAAAAAAGCGGGAACAATTATTTTACTTGCCACCGTTTTTATATGGTTCGCTTCAAATTTCGGATGGAAAGACGGATCATTCGGAATGGTTGAAATGAATAGCAGTATACTTGCGGTAATCGGTTCTGCTATCGCCTGGATTTTTACTCCTCTCGGATGGGGTAACTGGCAGGGTGCGGTTGCCACAATAACAGGTCTTATAGCAAAAGAAAATGTTGTGGGAACATTCGGCGTTCTTTTCGGCGGATTTGAAGAAGTCGCGGAGAACGGATGGCAGATATGGAACAACATGAAAGAAGTTTTTTCTCCTTTATCCGCATATTCCTTTTTAATATTTAATTTGCTCTGTGCGCCCTGCTTTGCGGCTATGGGAGCAATAAAACGCGAAATGAACAACTGGAAATGGACGGCTTTTGCCATAACATACCAATGCGTATTCGCTTATATAATATCTTTGATAGTATTTAATATAGGCTCAATGATAACCGGTAATATAAATATAATCGGATTAATAACAGCTTTTATACTGCTGGCTTTTATAGTATTTATGATACTGAGACCGGAAAACAA
>JAVBPA010000062.1:0-2999 GCA_031549925.1 Eubacteriales bacterium | reverse complement strand
TAAAAACATACGGTAAAATAAAAAAAGGACATATTATTGATTTGGATATGTCCTTTTTTACCGCTCCGCTTATAGTAAACAATTATAAATATATATAATTGCATTACATCAAAATGTTAATATTTATAATTTTTATTTTTTTATTAAATTAAAACTCCGGCGAAAATGATTTTACAGAATTATCTCAGAATGAAACAAATTTATTTTTAATAAATAATAGAATTAAGAATGAAGAATTATAGTGATAATTTAATAGTGAAACAATTAAAATCATTTATTAAAAGCAGATTGTAAAAATCCGTTCAATTCCATTTCCTTATTTATCCCTCAGTTAAATATTTATTGACGATTTTTGATAATCGTGATATAATTTTATTATAATTCATTTAGTAATATATGTCAATATTGGAGGTTATATATTTATGACACCTTTCCCAAGAACTGAAGTAGGCGGAATTTCACTTTCCCGTATGATAATTGGAACAAACTGGTTTTTAGGCTACAGTCACACAAGCAGTTCAGCGGATAAAATGATTACGCAAAAGCATAATCATTATTCAACACTTGTACCAATGCTTTGCGCATATTTGGAAAACGGTGTTGATACTATGATGGGAGTATTCGGAAGCTGCCGTATTTTAGTTGACGCGGCACGTGCTGCCGAAGATAAAATGGGAATGAAAATGCATCTTATCGACACACCATGGATGAATGTTGCCGATAACGCAGCAGCAAGAGCGGAAAGCGAACAAATAATAAAAACAAGCGCTTCTCTCGGATGTGAATTTTGTCTTATACACCATTCCACCGCTGAACAATTGGTTTCAAAACTCCACGGAACAATGGACAGATTAGATGATTATACTAAAATGATACGAGACGCCGGTATGGTTCCCGGACTTTCCGCTCATATGCCCGAATTAATTTTATACAGCGATAAAAATAATTACGATGTTGAAACATACATTCAGCTTTATAACTGCTTGGGATTTTTGATGCAAATCGAAGTTGAAACGGTGGCGCGTATTATTCATGATGCGAAAAAACCGGTTATGACTATAAAACCTATGGCGGCAGGAAGATGCACTCCGTTTGTAGGATTGAATTTTTCATGGAATACGCTCCGTGACTGCGACATGGTAACAGTCGGATGTTTTACAGAAGATGAAGTCCGTGAAGATATTGAAATTTCTAGAGCTGCGCTTGAACGCCGTTTACCCTATATGGAAAAACGCAGCAGTCCAAACAAAAAACAAGCGGTTTTCGGAGGCTGAGGATAATAATGCGCGGAGTTACTTCCTGGAGCGCGCGTCCTTATCGTCCCGCTTTGGACGATGTATATATTTCTACAAATAGTGAAATTTACATTGTTAGAATAGAGCAGTATTCAAACTATGCAGAATTTGATTGGACAGATAAAAACGAAAGCGCTGATGAATATACAATTATAATAGGTATAATAGACCCTGCTTCGGCTGAATCTGCAAGTATTATACAAAAAACTGTAACCGGAAGAACCGCAAAAATAAACGGTCTTTCCGGAAATACAACCTATGATGTTTATATAAAAAGAAAGTCCGACAGTATTTCAAGTTCAAAAAGAATTTTTTATACCGGTTATCATCCCGGAAAATGTATTAATTATCTTCATCCAAAAGATAATATTTATTCTTTTTCCGGAATGTCTCTTTGCAGTCCGTCAATTGTCAGATGCGAATCAGGAGGTTATCTTCTCGCTTCAATGGACGTTTACGGTTCCGGAATGCCGCAAAACTTAACTATTGTTTACCGTTCAGACGACAACGGAGAAAGTTGGAGTTATGTTTGCGATATATTTCCCTGCTTTTGGGGTAAGCTTTTCTGTCACAGAGATAAAGTTTATATGCTCGGTATGTCAACCGAATACGGAGATATATTAATCGGAACATACGACGGAGAATATTCTTTTAACACTCCGACTGTTTTGTTCCGCGGAAGCTGCTCGAACAAGGCTCCGGGGAATCACCGCGCACCGATGCCTGTTATCGAAGCGTACGGAAGATTATGGACTTCTGTAGAATTCGGAGCATGGACGGCAGGAAGCCATTGCGCCGCCGTATTATCTTGCTCTGCCGAAGATGATTTGCTTTGTGCGGATAACTGGACTATGTCAGATCCACTGCCGTATAATTCCTCATGGGAAGGAGTTGTTTCCGGAAAAAGCCGAGGTAATCTCGAAGGAAATGTTGTTTTATCACAAACAGACGGAAAGCTTTACAATATAATGCGTTATCAAACCGACGGATGTATTCCGTCATTCGGGAAAAGTATAGTATATCAAATAGATATTAACAACCCGGAATCTCCTTTAATATTCGATCGTATTATTGATTTTCCCGGAAATCTTTCAAAATTTGAAATACAATACGACAAGATATCAAAAAAATACTGGTGTATTTTATCGCGGATATTCGACCCTAATGTTATAAATACGCGCAATGTCCTTTCACTCGCTTTTTCCGAAAATTTATTTGACTGGAATATCGCTGTCGATTTACTCGATTACAGCAGCGACAATCCTAAATTAACAGGGTTTCAATATGTTTCGTTTATCTTCACGGGGGATGATATTTTATATCTTTGCCGTACAGCAATAAGCGGAGCAAACAATTTTCATGATGCAAACTATTCTACTCTCCACCGGATTAAAAATTTCAGGAATATTTTATAATACTACAGCGTGTTTGAAAAATAAAGAGGAATGTGCTATTTGACTAAAATCATAATAGAGGCAAGCAAAACAAAACCAAAAAAGCGGGAAGCAAGTTTTTCGTAACGTGTGGCAACACGGCGAAAGTGTTTTATCTTCTGAAAAAAATATTCAACAAGGTGAAGTTCTTTGTATTGATGAAAATCACAGTCCCAAAGGCTGATAGTGTTCTGTTTTGGTGGAATACAATAAGAAACATTGTTACCCTCAATGAACTCGCGAACCTCGTTTGTGCCGTAAGCCTTGTCAC
>JAVBPA010000091.1:0-23862 GCA_031549925.1 Eubacteriales bacterium | reverse complement strand
GCTAATTATTGGAGAGATGTTTCCGATCCATGGGAATCGATGATGACAGTTCCGTTTTTGAGCAAAACTGTTTTCGGAGACGGTTCGCTTTTATACAACGGCAACAAAGCCGGTATTGAAGGGGCTTGCGGTTCATTGCGTCTTGAAGCAGTCAGGGATGGAATTGAAGATTTTGATTTGTTTGTTTTAGCCGAGGAATTGTTCGGGAAAGAATGGTTAAATGAAAAAATAGAACAGATTACAACTTCTATTGTTATATATACAAAAAACGCGGATGATTTTATTTCGGTAAGGAAAAGTATCGGAGAAAGCATAGAAAAATATTATATTGAAAACAGATAGTTAAATTTTTGGCTGCTGTAGATTTTCACAATTTATAAATTATATAAAAATACGGGTAGTAACTAAAAAATCTTCCCGTATTTTTTTATTGCCGTCCGTTATATTTTATTGTATCGCAGAATAAAATTTATCATGGACAATCATTTATCATTTATTTCCGCTTTGTATAAAATACTTCCGGCTGATGTTTCGGAAACAGCAAAAAAGTTATCTTCACGATACAGAATCAATGAAATAAGGATAAGGCAGTCGCTTCCGGTTTCATATACTGTTTCGGATAACGGAGGTATATTAAAAAATATAGTTTCGCAGAGAAAGATTTGCGCCGATGAATTAAATAACATCGTATTAGAGCTTTGCGGAGGCTCTCTTCATGCCCACGAACATACCGTTTCACAGGGATTCATTATTTATATGAACCAACGCATCGGAATATGCGGGAGTTTTTGCGAAGGAAAAATCCGGTATATCACATCATTGTGTATACGAATCTTATACCCTGTAAAAGGAGCGGGAGCGGAGCTTGTTAAGATTTTGGCGGAAAGATCATGGAGGACATCGGTTTTAATATATTCTCCGCCGGGTATCGGGAAAACAACTCTTCTGCGCGGAATAGCTTCCGCGGCTTCTTTTGCGCCTTATTATAAAAGGGTTGTTCTTGCGGACAGCAGGTGCGAACTTTACGATGAAGATCTGATGGGTGATTGCCTGATTGATTCTATATCGGGAATGTCAAAATCTGAAAGTATTTCTGCGGCTACGCGTACAATGTCTCCCGAAATTATAATATGCGATGAGATTGACGGTAAAAATGACGCGCCGGCTATACTTGAAGCTCAGAATACCGGAGTACCCTTGATTGCTTCCGCACACGCGGATAATCTTCCGTCTTTGCTCCGCCGCCCGGGAATGAAATTGCTTTATGACGGAGGTATATTCGATTTATACTGCGGAATTAAAAGAAACAGCGCGGGTTTTATTTATGATATACATTATTTCGGAGATGAAAAGCTATGCTGCGTCTGATGGGAATCGGGATTTTATTTATCGGTATAGTTTATACGGGTTTCGAGCTTTCGGCTTCTCTTAACCGCGTTATAAAATTATTACGTGCGGTAAGTTCGTTCCTGCGTTACGCCGTGAGTCAGATAGAAAACTGTAATGCGGGGTATAGAGAAATATACAATAGTTTTCCTGAGAATCCTTCTTATCCCGATTTTTTTATTCCGGCTATCAAAAGCGGGGGACTTATAGCCGTTCTTGAATATAAAAATATACGCGCTCAATTACCGGAAGCGGCGGTATGTGCGATTGAAACATTTGCGCTTTCCGCGGGAAAAAGCGGACGCGAAGGGCAATTATCTGAAATTAAAGTTTGCAATGAAACCGTTACGGCAATTTTAAAACAACTTACAAAAGAATTTCCGCAAAAGTCCAAAATGTATATTTCTCTTGCTGTCAGTTTCGGATTAATGCTCGGAATATTACTCATATAAAAAGGAAATGGTATAACGATATGGATGTTGGATTACTTTTAAAAGTGGCTGGAGTGGGTTTGATTGTAAGCGTTGCTTATCAGATAATGAGTAAATCCGGAAGAGATGAAATGGCTATGCTTATATCAATTGCGGGCATAATTTTGGTTTTAACAATGCTTATCCGTGAAATAGCGTCTTTATTTGAAACAATCCGCGGTATTTTTGGGATATGAATACTTTTCAGATTTGCGGGGCTGCAATTGCCGCCGTGATGCTTATACTAATAATAAAGCAAAGTAAATCGGAATTTTCTCCTCTCGTCTCGCTTGCCGTTTGCCTTATTATATTTTCCGCCGCAGCCGGAATCCTGTTTACAGTTTTTTCCTGGATATCTTCACTCGATTTAGGACAAGCTTTTTCACCCTATCTTTCCGCGATGGCAAAAGCGCTTGGAATTGCTTTGATAACACAGACAACCGCTGAAATATGTAAAGATTCGGGAGAAAGCGCTATTGCGGGGAGAATCGAAATGCTTGGACGCGCTGAAATTTTAATTCTTTCATTGCCTCTTGTAAAAGAACTGTTACAGCTTGCAGGAGAGGCGGTGATAAATTGATTTATAAAATAATAAGACATATTATTTTCTTTGCTGTTTTTTCGGTTATATTTATTATTCCTATCAATGCTTATTCTCCTGATGAAACTATTCATCAAATGAGAAAATATATCCCCGATGATATCATTGAATATATCCCCGATGAACTTTTCGAAGGGGAAGGCGCATACATAGAAAGTCCGGAAGAATTACTTACCTCCGCTGCGGAAATATTGATAACGCTCATGGCTCCTGCTCTAAAATTATTTGCGACCATAATGGGAACTGTTATTATAGCTTCGGTTTATGCGATGTTCCGGGAAGGGATAACTTCGCAATTCGCTTCTGCTTTTGATTTTATATGTACGGCAGGGTGCGCGCTTTGTATTTATACAGGACTCGGAGGTGTTTGGGAAAACGCCGCTGCCGCGTTACAGTCTCTTAATTTGTACATAAATTCGATGATGGCTGTAATGGGGGCTTTATACGCTGCCGGAGGAGCGGCGGCCAGCGCGGCAGTATCGGTCGCTTCAATGACCGCTGTAAACGCTTTGCTCGAAAATATTATTGCGATATGGCTTTTTCCTGTTCTCAGAATTTGTTTTTCATTTTCTGTAGCCGCTTGTATCGGCGGCATTGACCTTTCTGGTATTTCCAATTTAATTAAAAATACTCTGATGACGGTTTTCGGTTTTATATTGGCGCTTATGACATTTTTGATAACATATCAAACGCACCTGGCGGCCGCTGCCGATACTGTCGCTGCGAGAACAATAAAATTCGCCGCTTCGAGTTTTGTCCCTATTGTAGGCGGAACTGTAGGAGAAGCTGTTCGTACAGTTATGGGAGGGTTGTCTTATGTGAAAAGCGCTGCCGGAACAATCGCGGTAATAGTAATATTATTTATAGTACTGCCTCCCCTTTTGCAAATGTTTTTGTCAAAGATAGTTCTGGCGGCTTCGGGAGCAATCGCAAAACTTCTCGGATGCCAAAATATCGCGGGATTTATTTCAGAAATGGCAGGTCTTATAAATATTACCCTTGCTCTCGTGATGTCATCCTCGCTTGTTTTTATATTAAATATATCGCTTTTTATAAAATCAGGTACGGCTGTATGAATTATATAAAAGAATATATTTTATCACTTATCACAATTTCGATAGCCGCGGGAATTATAAATATGATTCCTCCGGACGGTCCTTTAAAGAAGTATATTAAATACATAATATCATTATCGGTTGCAATAACCCTGCTGCTTCCGCTCAAAGATATTGTTTATACCCTCCCGTCTCTTATAAAAATTAAAGCCGGGGAAACAGACAATGAATCAAAATATGAAATATACAGGAATGCCGCAGTTGGCAATGCGGTTTTGGAAATCGAAAAAAAGACTGCGGAAGCGATAAAAAATAAAACCGGAATTGAAGCTGAAGTGAGATTAAAAGTGGATGATACTGATCCGCAGCTTATTATCATTTTAGGTGTTACGGTTATACTAAAAAAAGAAGACAGCGTTTCTGGGAACGGAATATTAATTTATGTTTCGGATGTTATGGGAATTCCTTATTCAGACTGTGAGGTTGAATACAAATGAACGAATTTATCACAAAATTAAAATCCATGAAAGGGCTTCCCATAATTTTACTGGCAGCTCTTGTCGGAATTGTTTTGATCATAATCGGAAGTTTAAATGAAGCTGATAAAAATCAAAAAACGCAGGAAAAAGATATAACCGTTATGGACGGAGAAAATTCGGATGAATACGCGAAATCTCTTGAGAGCAGACTGGAAGAATTGATTTCCAAAATCAACGGCGCGGGAAAAGTCTCGGTTATGGTTACGCTGAAAAGCAGCGGTGAATATCAATACGCTCAGGATAAAATCGGAAGCGGAAGCGAATATGTAATTAATGAGGGTTCTCCGGTATTGCTTCGTCTTGATTATCCGGGAATTGCGGGGATTGCGGTAATTTCAGAAAACAAAAACATTTCGGAGTCTTTAAAACTGGAACTTATAAACATGCTTTCGGCTTTACTTGGTATATCATCTAACCGTATTTATGTTTGCTGAAAAAAAATCACGGTAGCAGGAATAAAAATCCTTAATATTTAATATAAATATCATAAGAGCAAATATGGGATCATGCAAAAGAATGAAATAAATAATATTTTAAAGCCATGAAAGGGGATTTTGTACATATGACACTCGATAACAATATAAACGAAACCGAATGCACCGCAGAAGAAATAGTTGGGGTAAATGTTCCGGAATCAGAAAATTCGGAATCAAAAGAAGTTCCCGCCGAAAAAAAGAACCGTTTTAAATTTAAATTAAATCTCGGTATGTTCACATCAAAAGCGGGACGGCGAAATATTATAATAGCCGCTTCATTTTTGCTGATATGCGGAGCGGTTTATATGAACTGGGTGTTTTTTTCGGGAGACAATATAAAAGATGATACTGACAGCGGATATGTGATTGATTATACCGAAGGTGATAATTCAGTAGTAGTCGGAGAAACCAATTCTACGGATTATTTTTCAACAACTCAAATAAGCCGGCAAAAAGCGAGAGATGAAGCGATTGAAGTATTTCAGTTGGTTTTAGACAATGAGGAAGCGCTTGCGGAAATTAAAGAAAATGCTTTGTATTCAATGTCAAAAATAGCAAACTTTATAGAAGCTGAAGGTAATATTGAATCTTTAGTGTGTGCTAAAGGTTTTGCGGATTGTGTTGCGGTTGTCAATGAAAATTCCGCGACTATTGTCGTAAAAAGCGAAGGCTTGCTTCCGAATGAAGTTGCCCAAATAAGTGAAATTGTGTGCGAGCAAACATCGCTTCCGGTTTCTGCTATAAACATCATCGAAATGGAGTAATTTGTTTTACAAAAAAGCGTTTGTCAGATGAAAAAACTGGCAAACGCTTTTTATATTTTAATAAAATCCGGATTTTGAAAAGCCGAATTGATAAGAATGTATATATTTACTATCTGATTATTTGTGTTTGAAATTAGATTTTTGAATTATATAAACATTTATTTACCGCTTCACGCCAGCCTTCAAGAAACATTTTTCTTTTTTCGTGTGAAATGGACGGATTATATATTTTTGTGTTTTCGTTATTCGAATCATCGATGACTTCACCCACGGCCAAAGCCGCAAGCTTGGCTGCTCCGAGAGCTGTGCTTTCAATGCAAGCGGGACGTTCGGCAGGAACTCCCAGGATATCCGCCTGGAATGACATTAAAAAATTATTAGCGCTTGCTCCTCCGTCAACCCGAAGCTTTTCAATTTTTTGCCCGGTATCAGCTTCCATTGCACATATTATATCGTAAGTTTGAAATGCGATCGATTCCAACACCGCGCGTGTCAAATGCGCTTTTGTCGTCGATCTGGTTATTCCGCATGTCAGGGCGCGTGAGTGCATATTCCAATGCGGAGCACCCAGCCCTGTAAAAGCCGGAACAAAATATACGCCTTCGGAGGAATCGACACTTAAAGCAAGAGCTTCACTTTCCGAAGCCGTTTTTATTATACCGAGTCCGTCTCTCAGCCATTGAACGGCTGAACCCGCAGAAAAAACCGATCCCTCTATGCCATAGCAAGATTTTCCGTTTATATCACAAACCACGGTTGAAATAAGGCCGTTTTTGCTTACAATACAATTTTTGCCCGTATTCATCAGAGTAAAGCATCCGGTTCCGTAAGTGTTTTTTATACTTCCCGCTGAATAGCATCCCTGACCGTAAAGTGCTGCCTGCTGGTCTCCCGCTATTCCTGATACGGGTATCGGTTTGCCTAAAAAATCTATTGAAGTTTCGCCGATTATACCGCTCGAAGGTACTATCTCGGGTAATATTTCCCGAGGAACACCGAACAGCCGTAAAAGCTCGTCATCCCACATGAACGTATTTATATTAAAAAGCATTGTCCGTGAAGCGTTTGTCGGATCGGTTACGTGATATTTTCCGCCTGTCAGTTTCCATATAAGCCATGTGTCCGGCGTACCGAATGCGATTTCACCGTTTACGGCGCGTTCACGCAATAACGGGATGTTGTCAAAAAGCCATTTTAGCTTTGCGGCGGAAAAATATGCGTCGATAACCAATCCTGTTTTTTGTCTTATCATGTCAGATAAACCGGAATTTATTAAATCTTCACAAATGGAAGCAGTCCGGCGGCATTGCCAAACGATTGCGTTATAAACCGGTTCACCGGTTTTTCTGTCCCACAAAATAACGGTTTCTCTTTGATTTGTTATCCCTACGGCGGCTATATCCGATATATCGATACCTGCCGACATAACAGCCTCGCGTACGGAAATTAATTGGGTATTCCATATATCATAAGGATTATGTTCAACATAACCGGGCTGCGGATATATTTGCTTCAATTCGTGCTGCGCCGAAGAAATCGGTATGCCGTTTTTGAATATTATCGCTCTTGATGAAGTAGTTCCCTGATCCAAAGCCAAAATGCACTTATTCATTATTATCCCTGCTTTTATGTCATATATATTAAGTTTTCACTTGAAAAAATAAATATATTGTGTTATTATTCATAATAAGTAAATTTGTTATGGTTTATAACGGATATTTCTGCTGTAACTTATGACAAATATATGAATATACGGAGGTATTGCTTTGAAGAATGTCCATATTGTAAATCCCGTTTCCGGAAAAGGCCGCGCAATGGAATATGTAAAAATTAAAAATAATGACGATATTGTTTATAAAACAAATTTCAGAGGCGATGCAGAGAGGTATATTAAATCTCTCTTGCAAACCGAACCATATATTCATATATTTGTATACGGGGGAGATGGCACGCTCAGTGAGGTTGTCAATGGTATAATGTCCGCCGGAGCCGCAGAAACAGCTGTTCTTACAAGTGTTGCGGCAGGAAGCGGAAACGATTATATCAGGTATATAAATTCCTTGACGGAAGAGGAGTTTCCGAGAGATCAGCCGAATAAAATTGATATTATAAAATTTAACAGCCGTTATTGCATAAACATGATTAATATAGGATTTGATTGCAGTGTCGTTGACCGTGTCGTAAAATACAAAACTATACCGTTTGTCAGCGGAAGTTTTGCTTATATATTAGGTGTTGTTGATGTTTTACTGAGCAGCTACGGAGAAAAGATGTCGATTGTAACGATTGATGAAAACGGTAAAACAGAAGAATTCAAGGACGAATATTTACTTTGCGATATATCCAAGGGTAACTATTGCGGCGGAGGATTCAAAGCAGCTCCGCTTGCTAATTTAAACGACGGTTTGCTTGATATAATGATTATTAAAAAAGTAAAAAGAACAAAATTTATTTCACTTGTCGGAGATTATAAGAGGGGTACGCACCTTGATAGTAATACTTATCATCCGACAAATAAATATGAAGATATAATATATTATAAAAAATGCGTTTCAGTAAAAATATCAGGTATGAAAACATTATGTTCGGACGGCGATGTATATAATTTAACGTCAGCCGATATATCAATAGTTCGCAATGCCATACGTTTTCAAATATAATAAAACCGGAATATTTTGATTTTCATATATTCCCAAAAAGTTTTTTATCTTGTTTTTTTGAAACTAGCAGCCGCTGAAACAAACGCATCAAATAATTTATGCGAATATTCGTCTTCCGTATACATATTTTCAGGATGCCATTGAACTGAAACATTAAATAACGCTCTGCTGTCATAAATCGCTTCTATAATTTCTCCCGAATCCGCGGTGTTTGACCAAGCCGCCGCAATCATAGGGGGAGCAGTCTTTCTTATTGCCTGATGGTGGTAACTGTTTGTGTTTATCGTCTCAAAGCCGAATATTTCAAAAAGAAGCGAATCTTTTTTTATAGAAACGTCATGGCGTATTCCTTTGCTGTGACCGTTTATATGCTGGTAAAGCGTGCCTCCCGCCGCTACATTTATAAGCTGCAGACCCCGGCATATTCCCAATATCGGTATATTTATTTTTATTGCTTCCATGTATAGGGAAAGTTCAAAATTATCGCGGGATTCCACAATTTCACCGCATTCGCTGTCAACTTCTTCCCCGTATCGTTTCGGATGGATGTCTTCTCCGCCTGAAAAAAGTATTCCGCCGAGAGAATCAAGTAAATCGGCAGTTTCGTCTGAATTTTCATATTGCATCAAAAGAATCGGAAGCCCTCCGGATTTTAATATCGCTTCGATGTACTGCGGACGTATCCATTGATGACCTGTTTTCGGATCAAATTGCGGTGTTATGCCGATCAGAGGTTTACCCATTTTAATTTATTACCTTTAAAAATAATTTTTATAAGCAATTCTGCATATAAGATTATTATAATTATCAAAAAAATATTGTCAAGAAAAAACAGCCGCGGGGTTTTATTTTTTAAACTAAAAATAATTTTTGTTATTATATTATTTATTCCGGGGGATTTTATATGAAAAACATTCGCGTGCATACGAAAAAAATCATTACAGAAAAATATGACGTAATTGTCTCCGGAGGAGGGCTTGCCGGAATAATGGCGGCATGTTCAGCCGCAAGAGAGGGAATGAAGGTTTTACTCGTCGAAAAATACGGATTCTTGGGGGGAATGGCTACAGCGGGACTTGTCAATCCTTTCATGAGCTTTTATGAAAGAGGCGGAGGAGGAGTTTTGGCGAACTCCGGATTATTTGCTTCGCTTATCGAGAAAGTATACGCGATCGGAGGTTCAAATTCCCCGAAATCCCAGTCGTATATGGAAGAATTTATGAAGCTGGCTCTTGACAGAATGTGTTCGGAATACGGAGTTAAAGTATTGTTCCATTCTTTGCTAACAGATGTTGAACGCGAAGGCGGAACTATCAAAAATATAACTGTTTCAGGCTGTTCGGGAAATATAAAAATTACCGCTCCTGTATTTGTTGACAGTACGGGTGATGCTGATTTGACGGCTTTTGCCGGTCTTGAATATATGCTTGGACGTGAAGAAGACGGACTTTGCCAGCCGATGACCTTATGTTTCAGGCTTGCGAATGTAGACTGGAAACGTTATGACAAGAAAGCTGCGCAGGCTCTGTATAAAGAAATGAGGCAAAAGAACCTGCTGCGGAATCCGAGAGAAGATATTTTAATATTCAATCTTCCGACAGAAAATATAATGCATTTAAATACAACGCGTATCGTAGGGCAGAATCCGGTTGATGCGGAATGTCTTTCCGCCGCTGAAACAGAAGGGCGGGAACAGGTTTACGAAATGTATAACTTTATGCGGAACAATATAGCGGGTATGGAAAACTGTTCGCTTATCATGTCCGCTCCCGAAACCGGAATCAGGGAAAGCCGCCGTATCGTAGGTCATTATGAAATGACGCAGGACGATATATTGTCGGCAAAAAAATTCTGTGACCGCATAGCCAGAGGAACGTATGATATTGATATACATAATCCCGCAGGCAGCGGAACTGTTTTAAAGCATGTTCCGGATCACGATTACTACACAATCCCCTTGCGTTCACTGATACCTTTGCAGACGGATAATCTGATAGTCGCGGGACGCCCAATTTGCTCCACGCACGAAGCTCATTCATCCATACGCATTATGCCGATTACTTCATGTATAGGAGAAGCGGCCGGAATAGCGTGCGCTCTTGCGGTAAAAGCCGATATCCCCATAAATTCAATTGATATAAAAAATTTGCAGGATATTTTGACTGACAGGGGAGCTTTGATATAATTATAATGAGCGAATCCGATTATCCTGTCCTGGTAAAAATTACAACAGTAAATAACATGCTGTATAAAAGCGCTTTTTATAATTTAAAAAGCGCTTCGTGTTTTATTTTGAATTATTTTTCATAGTTCTCTCAATCTTTTGCGCTCTTATATCTTTGCCTAAGAAACGCAGCAGATAAAATTCGCCCAGAAGCCGGCTGGTTATACGATCGTTGTATTTTCTTCGAAGCTCGTCCGCTGTGAGATTGGTATTTATTATAGTGGATTTATTGCGGTTAATTCGCGTATTTATTATATTATAAAGACAGGAAATGGTAAATTGATTAGTCATTTCAGCGCCCAAATCATCAATAATCAAAAGATCACAATCAAAATACATGTCTAAATTTTTTGCTTCGTTTTCATACGAACGTCCGAAACGTTCCGTTTCAAAATCCGCGAATATGTTCTGCGCGGTTTCGTATGAAACATCATAGCCGCTTTCAATTACCACTTTAGCAATTGAGGTTGATAAATGCGTTTTTCCGAGACCCGTATTTCCCAGCATCAGCAAATTTTTAGTATCCTCGCCGTTAAATTCAACCGCGTATCTTTTACAAAAATTATAATTGTCCGTTACGGTTTTTAGAGTTTGCTCGTTTTCGGAATAATACGAAAGGTCGAATGTTTCAAAACTTTGGGTTTTGATTAATTTGCCTATTCCGGAACTTTCATATCCGGAAAGAATTAATGCACGGTGCATACAAACGCATATATTATGACCGACACTGCCTGTATCCTGGCAAACCGCACATTCATAACTGGGTTCCGTGTAGTCTTCGGGAAAACCGTTCCGTTCCATCCATTCTTTGCGGACAGCTCGCAGCTCTTTTAAATCCACGTGAATTTTTTCTATCCGTTCTTCGAGATTTTCTTTGCCTTTCATTGCTTCCCCAAAAACACGTATACCCATTTCCGATAAAGCGCGGTCAATACGCGCAAGATCCGGAAATTTTAAATGCAGTTCTTCTCTGCGGTGATCGGCTTCGCTTTGGGCTTCAAGATGTTTTTTATCAAATTCACGTTTGATTCTGATGTAATTTTCACGGTTATATGACATTTCTTCCCGCCTAAAATTATGATGATTTTGTTTTATTTTAAAATTTATACGGAGAAAATTTTCAGTCCAAAAAATTATTGTTTAATTGAATAGCTGAGGATTTTTTAATATATCCGCTAATATTCCAATTCCCTCTTTTATTTGGCCGCATGAGGGAGTAGAGTAATTTAAACGGAATGATGAGGACGGAGCGGATGGATCGCACATAAAAGCGGTTCCCGGAACAACCGCTACATTTTTTGACAAAGCATATTTTACAAATAATTGCATGTTGTAATCTTCGGGTAAAGTGCACCACAAGAACAAGCCTCCGTCAGGACGCGTATATTTTACATAGTCCGGAAAAGATTTATCCATTCCCGATAACATAAGCGAACATTTTTCGCGGTATAGGTTCTGTATCATTTTAATATGGCTGTCCGCATCAAAACCGGTCAAAAACCGGTGGCATATCATTTGGAAAAAGATATTGCTGTGAACATCCTCGACTTGCTTTGCGACTACCATTTTTTGAATTATTTCGTTTGGAGCGCATACAAATCCTACGCGCATTCCGGCGGAAAGAATCTTTGAAAATGATCCGCAGTATATAACAATTCCATCGCTGTCCATACTTTTAATCGGCGGTATATCTTCACCCGAAAAACGCAGCTCACCGTATGGGTTGTCTTCCAATATAATTATTCCGTATTTTTTTGCCAGTTCATATACGGCAAAGCGTTTTTCCTCCGACATAGTAATTCCGGCTGGATTGTGGAAAGTTGGTATCAAATATAAAAGTTTTGCCCGGTTTTCGTTTTTCAATATCGATTCAAGAGCTTCAATATTTATTCCGTCATTCTCAAGAGGTGCGCCTACAATACGCGCTCCGATTGACCGGAAAGCATTAAGCGCTCCGATAAAGGAAGGATTTTCGCATATAACAACATCGCCTTCATTGCACATAACTTTACAAGCGAGTTCAAGAGCCTGCTGACCGCCAGAAGTTATAATTGTTGAATCAAATTCTTTTCCTATTCCGAATTTTTTATAAAGCCGTTCCTTGACAGCCGATATGAGAAGAGGATATCCCTCCGTTATAGAATATTGCAAAGCTGTTGTCGGATCATTTTGCAATATATCAGCAGAAAACCTTCTTATAGCTTCAACCGGAAATGATTCGGCAGCCGGATTTCCTGCCGCAAATGCGATGATTTTGGGGTCTGTTAAACTTTTAAAGATTTCACGGATAGCGGACGGCTTCATTTCCGCTAATTTATTTGAAATTTTATATTCCATTATTATAATATACTCCCGCCAGCTTTAATAATTTTTCGTATTATATCATTTTAACATAAAACCCTCTGTTTTTGCAATAGTTTGTTATCTAAAATTATTATGACGCTTGAAAATTTACATATGATATGCTATAATAACATAAAAATGTTATTACAATATAAAAATTATACCGGAATCCCCGCAAAACAGATTTTATGAAATTATATCCGAATAAAATAAATTAAGGAAAATATATGATTTTTAAATTCTTGTTTTTCGCGGAAAATCTATTGTATCGGAAAGAAACTATATTTTATTGAAATTACAACACGGGGAATATAATAAAAATGGAAGAATCTAAAAAAAATAAAAAAATTATATTAATAGTTTTATTAAAAATTCTGCAATATATCCCGGTCGCATTGCTGCTGGCGTTTTTTTTGTTTATGACATTCCGAATTATATCCAGCGGCGATACCGAATTGTCAAAAAAGTATCTTTGGACGGAAAAATCCAAAATTATATATGAAAATTCGCCAGAGGAATTATCATTTTATAAAGTTGAGGTTCCGCAAAATTTTACAAATGACGGTCAATTTTTTATAACTAATATATTATACACCGAATCCGAAGACGAGAAAATATCGGATTTCCAATTCACAGTCAGGTATAATGATAGCACTTTAAAAACATTGACAGAATTTTACAAATTAGCGGAAAATCCCGGAATCGGACATTTTGTATATACATTGGGAGATAACAAGGGAAATATTTATTCGGATTATGAAATTATCCATGATGAAAGACTTAATTATAACTATGAACGTATGATATTTACGGATATTGATATGACTGGGATTGAAAAAATATACTTAAATATCTATTATGACAATGAATATAAAAGTGAAACCGCATTATCGGTTGACACGGGATATGACGAATCCGCTTACGGGACGATGACGGTTTATACATCCTCTATAGACGCGAATCTGTATAAATTAAAAAAGGCGGATCTCCCGTCGTGACAGAAACAAAAATTCTTACATGTTCAAATGAAGACATAGCAATTGCGGCTGATTGTATAAAAAAAGGCGGAATTGTTATATTCCCGACAGAAACAGTATACGGATTGGGAGCGGACGCCACAAACATCGAAAGTGCAAAAAAGATTTATCAGGCTAAAGGCAGACCTTCGGACAACCCTCTGATATGTCATGTCACACAAGCGGAGGAAGCGGAAAAATATTGTGTTACTTCTCCTTTTTATTATAAAATAGCAGAAAAATTTATGCCCGGTCCGATAACCGTTATATTAAAAAAACGTTCGGATTGCATAATACCCGCAGCCGTTACGGGAGGGCTTGATACAATAGCTATACGCGTTCCTTCAAACGAAACAGCACGGAAACTGATAAAATTCTCGGGTGTTCCGATTGCGGCGCCTTCGGCGAATCTTTCGGGCACTCCTACCCTTACCGCTTTGAGACATATAATAAAAGATATGAACGGAAGAGTTGATTATATAATCGACGGGGGAGACAGCGATATAGGACTTGAATCTACCGTAGTTATGATAAAAAACGAGGATGAGCTTGTTTTGCTTCGGCCGGGAGCGGTTACCGCCGAACAACTTGGAGAGATATGTTCTTCTCTTACAATAGAAAAAGCGGTATACGAAAAATTTGAGGGACGTCCGATTTCACCGGGAATGAAATACCGCCATTATGCGCCGGACGCAAAGGTAGTAATTCTTGACGGCAATGACGGCGATGTATATAAATTTTTGAAAAGTGAACCGAATCAACCGGTGATATGTTTCGATGAAGATGAATTTATATTAAAAGAATTTCCAAAATCATTCTCTATCGGAAGAAGAGAGGATCATACTTCCCACGCGCATAGATTATTCGCGGCTCTGAGGGATCTTGACGGCGGAGATGTTATCTATGTGAGAATGCCCGCAAAAGAGGGTATAGGATTAGCGGTATTTAACAGACTTATTAAAGCTGCGGGATATGAAATTAAAAAATTAGGAGACAGAATATAACAAATGCCTAAAAAGAAAATGCCGGAAAGAGTTATAGAAACTCAGTCAGCGCCGATTACACAGCAGCAGATAACAGATACAATCGAAAAAAATTTCATGCCTTATGCGATGAGTGTAATAATTTCACGTGCAATACCGGAAATTGACGGTTTTAAACCCGCACACAGAAAACTTCTTTACACGATGTTTGAAATGGGTCTTATGACCGGGCCGCGTACAAAAAGCGCAAATGTCGTAGGACAGACAATGCGGTTAAATCCTCACGGAGATTCTGCTATATACGAAACGCTTGTACGTTTGACTCGGGGAAATGAAACTCTGATTCATCCTTTTATCGATTCAAAAGGAAGTTTCGGAAAACATTACAGCGCGGATATGGAATATGCGGCTTCACGTTATACAGAAGTTAAGCTTGATTCATTTTGTTCCGAAATATTCAGCGGAATTGAAAAAAACGCCGTCGATATGGCAGACAACTACGATTCTACTATGAAAGAACCGACGCTTCTTCCGGTATCTTTTCCGAATATATTAGTATCACCGAATCGCGGAATTGCGGTCGCCATGTCGTCTTCAATCTGTTCGTTTAATCTAAGCGAAGTTTGCGACGGTGCTATACAGATACTCAAAAACCCCGAAACAAACGTGGATATGCTGCTTGATATTATCAAAGCCCCTGATTTTCAGGGAGGGGCTTTTCTTTTATACAACCGCGAACAATTGCGTGAAATATACAGAACCGGCAAAGGAAGCTTCCGTTTGCGCGCCAAATGGTCATATGACCGCGAGCAAAACTGCATTGAAGTAACTCAGATTCCCTATTCGACTACTATTGAGCTGATAATGAAAAAGCTTACTTCGCTTGTAAAAGAGGGAAAGATTAAAGAAATTACAGATTTCCGCGATGAAATTGATTTGAGCGGATTTAAGCTAACGATTGACGTAAAAAGAGGGACAGATCCCGATTTGTTAATGGCAAAACTCTTTAAGATGACCCCTCTTGAAGACAGCTTCGATTGTAATTTTACGGTTTTGGTGGACGGAATTCCGCGTCAGCTTGGATTATGCGAAATTATCGGTGAATGGATAAAGTTCAGACTCACCTGCGTAAAACGCGAATTTGAATACGAAGCCCAAAAAAAGCGTGAAAAACTGCATTTGCTGCTTGGACTCGGTAAAATACTGCTTGATATAGACCGAGCTATAAAAATCGTAAGAGATACGGAACACGACAAGGAAGTTATACCCAACCTGATGGAAGGCTTTTCGATTGACGAAATTCAAGCTGAATATATAGCCGAAATAAAACTTAGATATCTGAACAGAGAGTATATTTTAAACAGAATACGCGAAATAGAAACCTTGCAAGCGGATATTGCCGACATTGAAGATATACTGCGTGATGAGAAGAGACAAAAATCTTATATCGCAAAGCAGCTTAAAGATATAAAAAACAAATATTCAAAACCGCGGCAAACGCAAATTATGTATACGGATGAAGTTCCGGTTTATGATGAAGAGGATTTTGTTGAAAATTACAACGTTCATTTATACTTGACACGCGGCGGATATTTTAAAAAAATCACTCTGCTTTCTTTGAGAGGGAACGACGAACACAAGTTAAAAGAAGGAGACTTTATCGCATACGACGAAGAAGCTTCAAATACGGATGAGCTGTTGTTTTTCTCGGATAAAGCGCAGGCATATAAAGCAAAGGTCTCGGATTTTGATTCTGTAAAATCATCGGTTTTAGGTGATTATATACCGGCGAAACTCGGCTTTGAAGAGGGTGAACGCGTAATATTTATGAAAGCGTTAAAGAATTATCCGAATGATCATAATATTATATTTATTTTTGAAAACGGAAAGGGAGTACGCGTTCCCGTAAAATCATACCAAACCAAAACGAACAGACGTAAACTAACCGGGGCATATTCGGACACTTCTCCGATTGTGGCGGTATTTTATGAAGCACAGCTTTTTGACTTGATGTTAATATCGAACAACAACCGCGCAGTAATAATAAACACGGATTTAATTCCGAAAAAAACCACAAGAGATTCGCAGGGAATATCGCTCATTGTATTAAAAGCTAAAACTTTTGTATCACAGGCGACTACCGATATCGATAGCTACGGAGCCGCAAAACGTTACAAAAAAACAAAAATACCTGCTGTTTCAACAGCGCTCGACGATGGGCAAACAAAACTTCTGGAATAAGAAATTAAAAAATAGTTTTAAAATGTTTCATTTTTTAGTTTTAAAGAATATATTATATAAAATCTGCGGCTTTATATAAAAATAAAAATCGGAGCTTGTATAAAGCTCCGAGAAGAGTACAAACAAAGTCCCCTGGGTGCGGACTTACGGGCGTTTTCTGCGAAAAAAGCTCAGCTTAAACCTAAAAAAATGAACTGTTTAAAAGTTTTGCGGAGATTTTTAAAACGGCCGTGTTTTTCTTAACCTTTTGTTTTTTTAGCTGTACATTCCGTTTTGAGACATATAACTGTAGATTTTTTCGCCGTGTTCCTGTTCTTCTTTTTGGATATGATTGAGAGCGTCGCGGATTGCTACGTCACGCATTTCAAAAATAGCCGTATTGTATACGGAAGAAACGTGTTTTTCTGTGGTTAAGGCATCAGTGCAGATATATTTATCATTGTTATACGCGTTATTGTTTGCTCCATAATTTGCGGCTGATGGCGGTGTGATTTTACTTTCGCCGGAGGAAGTATTAGGCTGACCTCCGCTTATGATACAGCTGAGTGTGTCAAGATGGGTTTGCTCCTGACTTCGGATTTCGCTCATAAGAGTTTTCAGCATGGGATTTACAGCATTGTTTTCGTATTTTGTAAACTTTTCAATGCAAAGCTGTTCGTTGCTTTTTAAATCTTCCAGTAAAGTTGTTTCTTTTTGGTTCAGCATTTTATAAAGTTATAACCTCCTTCTTTCGGTATCTTTAATCATATTTATAGTTCCTGATACCTTTTACAATACTATTATTTGTCATACAAACGATGATTATGCTTTTTATTTTAATAAAATTATAATTAACTTATAATTAACATATACAATACAATTTTTAAAAATACAAAGTATTAAAATAAACTATGCACATCGGTTTAATTTGAATTAATTTATAGGAAATCATTTGTTATTGAAAAGAAAATATATGTATGATAGAATTATCGTTCGTCATATACATATTTTTATACAAATTATTTCATATTATTTATAATTTTTGTATTAATATCGATTACACTATTAAATTTAAAAACCGGTGAGTTTAAAACCGGCGGAGGATAAAATTTGTTTAAACGCAAACGTTCTATGGCGGTGATAACCGCGATTCTCGTATTGTTCAGCTTCCCTATAGTAGTATTTGCGGCGGGAGCGGGAACGGTCGATGATCCTTTCATTACATACAGTTATTTGACTCAAACTTTCAAAACACAGTTAAAAGAAGAACTGATAAAAGAATTATCAGCGGAGATAAAACAACAAATTCTAAAAGAAATAGCGGAAAGCGGAACTGAAAATACTTCAGCTGCCGGTGAATATGAAGCTGTCCGATTGGTTCGCGGTCAAAGTCTTGCGGCAGAAACTTCGTGCGAAATTATACTTCGCTCTGGCAAGGCGACAGCTTTTGTCAGCAGTATCGACAATATTAACGCCGGTATCGGTCTTTCAGACTGCACAGACGGCAAGGAAATTATAAACGGAGCGGATATTCCCGCAAGACATCTTCTGCTGATTCCGCGTCCGGACGGAAGAGGAATTAACGTTATATCGGACGAAGCGTATATAATGGTACGCGGAAAATATACGATTGTAGGATAATGAAAGAAGGATGAATAATTTTGGCAGCCGGATCAAATAAAAAGCCGATAAGAAAAAAAGCGAGAAGCGACAGAAGGTTAATAGTGCGTATTATAGCGATTATTATTGTTGCATTGATGTTGCTTTCCGCAGCTTCAATGATAATTCCTTTTCTTACTATAAACTCAGCCGCCGCTGAAAACACGGATGAAAGCACAGTTGAAAAAAGCAGCAGCATAAAGTATTATTATACCCAAAACAAAAACGATATCTTAATCGCCGTCGGATTGATGTACGCCGACGGAGTTACACAAGGGTTTGAAACAAGCGCTAAAAATGGTTTTTCTGCCGGGTATATAAATACGGACAGGCAATATCATGAATTGTTTAAAATTGACTTAAATAAAGTTTCTGTCATATGTGATTCCAATATGCAAAAATCCGGATATACATACACAATCACAACTTCATATACACCTGTTGTCGGGGGATGGCATCTTGAAACAGATGCGGGAAGCGACTACTTGACAGAATATGAATATTACAAAACAAAAGCCGAAAATTATAATGTATTTCCGGCTTATATCAACGGGAAAGTGGTTTTCAGATTCGGTCAGTACGGTTCAAAGGAAGCAGCCGAAACGAATATACCGGATCTCAATAATTTAGGAATTACAGTGCGTGCGGTCGGACCCGCAAAAACAGCTCTTTCGGTTATAAATCCCGCAAATGATGATATATTGTTTGAACTTGACGGAGGAAACTCATACACCCTCGGGTTAACTCCGTTGCAAAAAGAAGAATCAACCGCATATATTGTAACGCCTGCTCAAAATACATACGGAGGAGTTTTTCGTTATGCAAGATGGCAGTCGGGCGATACGGACGGTGTAGCCGTTACTAATATTATTCCTCTTGAAGAATATGTGGAAGGCGTTGTACCATGGGAAATAGGGATTACATGGGATATTGAAGCGCAAAAAACTTTTGCCGTTTGTGCGCGTTCTTTCGCGCTGACAAGCAGAAAGCATGTTACTTTCGACGTTTGCAACGGTACATGCTGTCAAGTTTATAAAGGACGGAACAGAACGAACGAAAGTATAATTGAAGCTGTAAGATCTACGGCCGGCGAAGTTATGACTTATAATAAAAAAATTGCGACTGCCGTATATTCTTCCTCAACGGGAGGAACTACGGTTAGCGGAGCTGAAGCTTGGGGTTCATCCCGTGATTATGCGTATTTGTCGGCTGTTGTCACTCCTTGGGAAAATTACTCCTCATATCCGAACGGTGAATGGAAAACCGAAATGTCGGGGGGGCTTATAATATCAAAAATCAACGCGAGCGGTTACGGACTTTTATCCGGTACGCTCATAAGCGTCAAAATAGATCAGTATGCCGAAAATTCCTCATATGTATATTCTATTACATTTACCGATTCTTACGGAAAATCCGTAACGCTAACACGTTCCGACCGGATACGTTCGGTACTCGGATTGAACAGCGCGAATTTTGCGGTTGCTCTTGCCGGACAACCGGTTATATTAAACGACTATACACTTGATGGTGAAGCTATACAGACGCTTGTAGAACGTTCTTCCGCTGTTGTTACGCCAAATACATCGGAAACTATTCTAAATACGGGCGGTGTATTTGCGTTAAGCGCGGGGTCTCCTGACGGAGCATATGTTCCGATAGGCGAATCGGTCGCTATGCTGGGAATACGCGGTATCGAAATCAGTTTGAGTTTGAGTGATTTGGTTGTGATAACCGGAGAAGGACAAACTAAATATGATATGGTTTCCAAAGAAATTGATCCAAACGAAAATCAAGAGACAGAAAGCATCGCGGAGAATAATACGCCATTGTCAACCAATCTTCCGGATATAACAACTACAAAAACTAATATAATTAAGAACACGCGCGAAATAACAGCCCAGGGAACAAACGGAAGTTTCGTATTTTACGGCCGCGGATGGGGTCACGGAGTCGGGATAAGCCAATACGGAGCTAAAGATTTGGCTGATTTGGGTTATGATTATAAAACAATTTTAAAAACATATTTTACCGGGATATCTATAGAAAACAGGAGCAGTATAATCATCGGATAAAAGGAGGGAAGAATTGATGTTTTTGTTCGTATATATTGTTTTCCCTTGATTTTTTATATTATCGGAATCGAAAAAATATATTTTCAAAAACAATTATACTGCTCCTGTCATAATTTTAATATTTGCGGCTAAAGGATAAAAAGTTATATCTCTGCAATAACTATTTCCGGGCCGCACTTTCTTATTTCTTCAATATGTTCAGGCGCGGCGGAAGAATCGGTTATGACAATATCCAGCTCGGAAGCCGGGCATATTGTGTTTGCAGCTTCGTATCCTAATTTTTCACAGGGAAACATTCCGATTTTTTGGCGTGAGCTTTGAATAACTGTACGAACAAAATTCATGCTGTCCGGAGTTTGTATCGAGATACCGAAATCAGCGGTTAATCCGGCTCCGGTTATAAAGCATTTGTCGAAACGTATTTTACGTATTTCCTCGGCTGCTATAGGATCGACGCAGTTTCCGTTTTTCCTCATCATTCCGCCGATTAATCTGACAGATATGTTGTCGTATTTAACTCGGAGTTTTTCTGCTATAATTATCGAATTAACAACTGCCGTAAATTCTATGTCTGACGGAAGATGATCTGTCATTAAATATCCTGTAGATGCACAAGTCAAATAAATATAGTCGCCGGAAGAAATATATTCTGCGGCTTTTTTTGATATTGCATTATAATTGGGTTTTATTTCGGGCATGTCACGGTGGGTATATCCTGCTGTAGGTTTCCAGTCTACGCTTTGAACTGGCATTGCTCCTCCATGAGTACGTATGAGCATACCTTTTTTCTCTAATATTTGTAAATCACGTACAGCACTTGAATATCCTACTTTGTTAAGCTCGGTAATTTCCGAAGTTGTAATTCTTCCTTTTTCGGATAATACATCAATGATTTTTTGCAAACGTTCTTCTAAAAACATAACTACCTCCATAATATATAAATTATCAAAAACATTCAAAAGCTATCAAAAACTTTCTGATATAATATGATAATATCATAAAAAATCAAAAATTGCAACATATATTCAAAAATATTCAAAAAATAATTAAAATTAGAATTTTTTATTTAATAATATTGATTTATATTATGGAAACAAGTATAATGACTTATATGATAAATATTAAAAATATTAACATGAAAGGAAGAAATTAATATGAAAACGAAAAAATATATTTTATTTCTGCTTGTTTTATTGACGATTTCACCGATAGTAATTTCATGTTCCGATGAAAATAAAGCAGACGGAAAAGAAACATCCGATACAACTCAAGCGACCGAAATAATCGAAACCGAGTTATCGGATGAACTTCCGGAAACGAAATACGACGGAAGTATGTTCAATATAATGATTGACGGCGGAACAATTGCCAATTTGGATTTCATAGCGGAAGAAGAAACAGCTGATACATTGAATGACGCGGTATTTGCAAGGAATCGTTCTGTTGAAGAAAGATTTGATGTCAAAATAAATCCGGAAGTAATAGGATACGGTTCGTCATTCACAAAGGAATTAGACAAATTCATCGGAGCGGGAGACAATACTTTCCATGTTGCAATGGGTATGAACAATATAGCAGCCGGAATTACTTCGATGATATATGAAGGTAAATTTATCGATTGGGAGAGTCTTGAGTATACAAATATCGATAAACCATGGTGGGACAGCAACATAATACGTGATCTAGCTTTTGGGAATAAAGTATATTCTTTGACAGGCGATGTAAATGTATCGACTTTGGGAAATACCCGGGTTTTGCTTTTCAATAAAAACTTGTTTACAAATTTAAACATTGATTATCCGTATCAGGACGTTATCGATATGGAATGGACGCATGATAATTTTAAAACAATAGTGAAAAGCGGAAATGATGATATAAACGGCGACGGAGTTATAAAATCAAGTGATGACAGATACGGTTATGTGGGCTGGCAATGGGATATGGGAGAAAGTATTTTTATCGGTTACGGAGCGAACTATACAGTAAAAGATTCCGATAATATGCCGCAGTTAAACTTAAATAACGACCGGACATTGAAAGTTGTTGATTCAATTCTTGAATTATTCGCAGAAGATGCCGGAGGCTGGCAGAATAACACGGAATGGGGTATTGATATAACAATATTCAACAACGGACGTTCGATGTTTTTGAATTCACGCCTTTATCTTTTGTCAAATTTTCGTGATATGAAGGATGATTTCGGAATTATTCCACATCCGCAATATAACAAAGAACAAGGACGCTATTATCAAAGTGTTGACGCGGTTTGTACAGTTTGTTATATTCCGATATCAAACAACGCACTCGACTATACCTCTGTTATAATGGAAGCAATGGCATCAAGCGCGTATAAAACGGTTATGCCCGCTTATTACGAGGTTGTGTTGCAAACAAAATATTCACGTGACAGCGAATCGGAAGAAATGATAGATATAATAAAAAACAACAGATGTTTCCCGCTCCAGTTAAATTCATTCAGTTTCATAACAATTGCATCTTTTATACGTGACAATAAAAACAATCTGGCAACAGTTTACGCTGCAAATGAAACAAAAGCGCAAACGGAACTTGATATTATAAAAAAATTCTATGCGGAATCGAATTAATTACATAATTTTAATTATTGCTTTACCCATTTTAATTTCATCATGCGGCAATAATAATTATAATTCAGATATAGAACAAACAACTGAAAAAGAAGTATCAAAAACGGAATCGGATATAGATTATAAATCCGATTCTGAATCCGAAACGGAGGCGGAAGCCATGGTAAATCAATATCCGCAATATCTCGCGGTACATAAGATCGATCAGCCGGGTTTGAATCAATGGTATATGGATGATCCAGATACCGTAAATCAGGCTTCATTTGAAGAAGTAATAAATATCATCGGGGATACAGGAACATCAGAGCGGCGTTTGGCAATCTCGTATACATTTGAATACACGGCTTTTCCGATAGAAAAAATTAAAAAAAGTATAGAAAACATGCTTATATTATCAGAAAAAAATGATATTCCGGTAATACTTCATCTTGACGGTGTAAATTATGTCACATATTATCCGCAGCTTTGGAATTTTTGGGACAGTGAAGCTGCGGGATATAATCCTGAAAATTATAAAAATGTAGAAAGATGGGGTTGGGGAGAAGAAACAGCGGTAAAAATCGGATGGAGAAACTGGGGTTCTCAGATACGAGTCGGACCTGCTCCGAATTTAGCCTCCCCGCAATTTTTACAGCTTCAGAAAGATTGCCTCAATAAGCTTCTGCCTGTTATAGCAGATTGGTATGATAATCTTCCCGAAAATCGTAAATATCTCCTGGGCGGAGTTGTTTTCGGTTGGGAGCTTTCTACATATGTTCAATCATATTTTTATGAAAACGGAAATGATT
>JAVBPA010000063.1:0-6004 GCA_031549925.1 Eubacteriales bacterium | reverse complement strand
CTTTACTCTTGCGGACTATATTTTGAACATCTTTTCGGCTTTTTTATCCTTTTTTTGTTATCGGCCGCCTTTTTTTATCTTCGTTTTTCTTGCTTAAATCAACTTCCTTCCTACTGTGGATCTTACTTTGAGAATTTACGTGTTTATATTATACGAATTTAATATTTCAAATCGCCGTATTTTACCTTGTCAAGATTCCGTATTTCCGCACGGCGTATTTTTCCGCTCGATGTTTTAGGCAGTTCTTCTGTAAATTCAATAACACGCGGATATTTATAAGGAGCTGTGTTTTTCTTTACATGGGTTTGTATTTCTTTTTTTAGTTCTTCTGTTCCGATCCAACCGTCGCGTAGAACTATAGAAGCTTTAACAATCTGCCCTCTTAGCGGATCGGGAACCGCGGTAACGGCACATTCCTTGATTGAGGGATGAGTCATTAATACACTCTCAACTTCGAACGGTCCGATACGGTATCCGGAACATTTTATAACGTCATCGTCACGGCCTTCAAACCAAAAATAACCTTCTGAATCACGCCAAGCCATATCACGCGTACTGTAGGTATCCCCGATAAATGATTCTTCCGTTGCCTCCTGATTGTTTACATAACCTGCGAACAAGCCAGTGGGACGGTTTTTACCTATAGCATTCTTTATAACTATCGAACCTGTAATACCATCTTCACAGCTATTGTTGTCAGCGTCAAACAAATCAAAATTGTACAGAGGAGCAGGTTTACCCATTGACCCCCATTTTATTTCGTCGAAACCAAAATTTGCGATTAAAACAGTGGATTCAGTTTGACCGAATCCTTCGTGAATTATATGCCCGGAAGCTTTTTCAAACTTACGTATAACTTCGGGATTGAGAGGTTCGCCGGCGGAGGTGCAGTGATGCAGTGATGAAAAGTCGCATACGGATAAATCTTCAGTAATTAACGAACGGAAAACCGTAGGCGGAGCACATAATGTTGTCGGTTTTATTGTGTTTATCGCGGCGAGAAATTTTTGTGAAGAAAAACGGTTTGCGTCATATGCTACAAGTTCCGTACCTGCTATCCACTGGCCGAAAATTTTCCCCCAGGTAAATTTTGCCCATCCGGAATCTGAATAAGTAAGATGACGCCCTCCGTCCTCGACTTGCTGCCAATATTTTGCGGTTGTTATATGTCCTATCGGGTAAGTATAATCATGCGCGATCATTTTTGGCATACCGGTAGTGCCTGATGTGAAATATATCAGCATGATATCTTCATTTTGGTTGATAGCACGTTCAAGTTCAGTGTTTTCCGAATAAGCTTCTTTATAATAATCAATCCAGCCATTCGGAACATTATTTCCGAGTATGGCTATTTTTATATCAAGCGAACATTCTTCTTTCATTTTTTGCAGCGCTTCTATACGATCAGCATCATCAACCGAGCATATCATTTTAACATCTGCTAGTTTGCATCTATACATTATATCATCATAAGTTAATTGAAATGAAGCAGGTATAGCGACAGCTCCGATTTTCATTAACGCTACAAAACAAATCCAGGCCTCAACTCTTTCGCGGACTATAAATAAAACCGAATCACCGCGGCGTATTCCATGTTTTTTATAAAAGTTAGCGGCTTGATTTGACATTCGTGAAATATCACCGAAAGTGTAATTGGTTATAACGGGTTCTTCACCGTTGTCGTTGTAATGGAGAAGTGCGGGCTTGTCCGGTTCTTCTTTAGCATATACATCTATTATATCATAACCGAAGTTGAAATTTTCCGGTATTCTTAATTTATAATTAGTTATAAAATCATTGTATGAATCAAATTTTGTTTTTTCTAAAAATTTAGAAAGTAAGTTCATTTTTTTATCCCCGTTTCATTGATTACGGTCAAGAATTTTGCGCTTTTACCCCCGATAGCACGCTGACCGTGTTCTATCGCAGGATTAAAATATATGCTGTCTCCCGTGTTAAGAACATATTCCTTATCACGTAATGTCACAGCAATACTTCCCTCAAGGACATAGTTAAATTCCTGTCCCACGTGTGTAACCAATTTCGGACGCATATCGTCCGGTTCAAGGGATACTATCATCGGTTCCATTTCACGTCCGATGTAATTATATGCGAGAGAAGTAAAACGATAACCTGCATATCTTTCCACGGATACGCCGTTTCCTCTTCTTATTATTGTGTAATCGACCATTCGCGGACTATCGCCGACAAGCAGAAGTGTCGGATCAGCATGAAGTGCATTTGCTATCAGATATAATTTACCTATCGGAATATCACATTCACCGCTTTCATACGACATATAGACTTCGTCTGTCACATCAATAGAAGCGGATATTTCAGATATTTCGATTTCAAGAATTTCGCGCAGCTCACGTATTCTGGCTGCTATTTGTATCACCTGAGGTATCATTTTTACTTCAGTCTCCTTTCGTTGTAATGTTTAATTTATAATAATTTTAATTATTATCTGTTTAAGATTTCGTTTTATTTATTTTTTCTTTGCTTTTAAACGAAAATTTGCTCTCCGTACCTTCACGTAAACGGGTAATGTTTGTTCTGTGTAAAAATATAATTAACAAAGCTAATATTACAGATATTATAATCGGAATTCCGGCTCCGCTGAAACGATATAGAATCAAGGGATAAATCAGCATACAAATAATTGAGCCGAGTGATATATATTTAGTAAAACCTACTATTAATACGAACATAACTAACAGTACCGCGAAAACCAGCGGATTTGTGCAGAGTACCATCATTGCCATAACAGCAACGCCTTTTCCCCCGCGGAATTTGTAATAAAGGGGGAAACAATGTCCCAGCACACAGCCCAAACCTGCGATATATGATCCGTAATTTCCGCCGAGTAAACGTCCGACAATGAAAATTGCGACAACAGCTTTTAAAAAATCACCCAATATAGTAAATAAAGCGGCGGTTTTTCCGTATGTCCGCATCATGTTGGTAGTTCCGGCGTTTCCGCTGCCGTGAGATCGGATATCATCTTTAAATTTTTTAGTTGATATAATAATACCGAAATTCAAACTGCCGAGCAAATATGCGATTAAACCGCATAAAACATACGTTAAAACGATAACTATAAAATTCCATCCGTTATTATTGCCTGCTATGGGAACAAAACCGAACTCCAAAATATTTTTTAAAGTATATTCTACCATAAAAACTATTCCTCACCGCGTCCGCGTATTACTAAACGAATAGGTGTTCCCCTAAAACCGAATACTTCCCTCAAACGGTTTTCTAAATATCTTTGGTATGAAAAATGGAACAATTCCGGATCATTACAAAATATAACAAAAGTAGGAGGTGCGGCGGATGTTTGTGTCATATAATATATTCTCAAACGTTTGCCTTTATCTGTCGGAGGTTCGACACGTGTGGTAGCGTCATTCAAAACGTCGTTTAACATACCGGTTGATATACGCATAACAGACTGACCGTATATATAGACAATATGTTCAAACAGTTTTTGAACTCTCTGACCGGTTTTTGCCGATATAAAAAGCAGCGGAGCGTAAGTCATATAACCAAGAGAATTATATACATCTTTAGTATAGCTGTTTACCGTATCGTTGTCTTTTTCTATTGTATCCCATTTATTTACTACTATTATTGAAGCCTTTCCCGCTTCATGAGCAAGTCCCGCGATTTTTTCATCCTGTTCTGTAACACCTTCGTTTGCGTCTACCATAATTAAACAAACGTTAGCTCTTTCAACAGCGGTTTTTGCCCGGAGAACGGAAAAATGTTCGATTTTATCTTCTATTCTGCTTTGTCTCCGAATACCTGCCGTATCTATAAAAACAAATTTACCGTATTCGTTTTCAACACGGCTGTCAATTGCGTCTCTTGTAGTTCCGGGAATATCGGATACAATCATGCGGTTTTCGCCTAGTATATTATTAACAAGCGAACTTTTACCGGAATTCGGTTTACCTATAACAGCTACGCGTATTACATCTTCGTCTTCCTTTTCACCGGTATCCTCCGGTATCAATTCTATAACGCGGTCGAGTATATCACCGGAACCTGTTCCGTGCAGTGAGGAAAGTGCTATGGGATCTTCCTCTGCTCCGAGTTCGTAAAATTCATAAAATTCCAGAGGGAGCGAACCGATTTTATCAACTTTATTGACAGCGATTATCAGCGGCTTACCGCTTCTTTGAAGTAAATTGTAAATATCCCGGTCGTCGGGTGTAAGACCTTCCGTAACATCGGTCATAAATATTATCACGTCTGCGGTATCGATAGCGATTTGCGCCTGTTCGCGCATATGGCGGTATATGACATCATCGGTTTTAGGCTCTATTCCGCCTGTATCGATAAATGTTAAAGTACGGCCGTTCCATTCTATATCAAAATATATTCTGTCGCGTGTAACTCCGGGAATATTTTCAACAATGGCTATGCGGCTTCCCGCGAGTTTATTAAAAAACGAACTTTTTCCTACATTAGGACGTCCCACAATTGCTATAATCGGATTTCTCATTGTAAAATACAACCCTCCCTTCATTTTTAGTAAATCAAGCTTAAAATAATCCGTTTTATAATTTATTAAAAATCAGTATTTAAAGCTTTCAACGGTTTTAAATTTATTATAAGTTGTTTTGCCGAAAAAAATCAATCAGATAATATCTTTCTTATAAATTCCGCTCCGTTGTTTTCAATAAACCGAATTTCCGTATCGAGTGCCCATTCCAAATTAGCCGGAGTAGTGCCGTCTAAAAATAAATCGGGTTCATTTGTATCCGTTTCGGAGTGTTTTATCATCGAAGCAGGTAAAAATAGATATTTACCAAGCTTTTTCCCCGCAAGCTGTTCTTTTATATCGGAACCGACTATAAGACCGGCAACAGTGATATTTTGTCCGTAAAAATTATTTTTTATCGGATATACCGAACAATACAGATTAGGGCATTTCGATAAGAGTATATCTACAAGTCCCGATATAAATTCGAAAGCGGCAATCCCTGTTGCGATTGATACATTTCGTTTTTTATTTAAATCATATTTGTTTAAATTTTTTAACTCTTCATCGAATTCTGTCCTCATTGAGGTGAGCATACCGACTCCGTTTTCAATTTGCGGATATCCCTCATAAAATTTTTCGTTTTTGTACGGGAGACCGGCTCTTATGTATAATTCGTCGGCGCAAAAAAATATTCTTGTTCCGTATTTTTTCTTGCATATCGATGAAAATTCTTCCACTTGATTTATTATGGCTTTGCTTTCCTCGGGCGTATACATTTCCAGCGGAAATAAATTTTTTCTGTGGCAGGTAATCCCCGCGGGAACAACAGAAACACTGTTTACACCGGGGTATAATTGAGTCAGGTCTTCCATCGTTTTATCCAAATTTTTTTTGTCGTTTACATTTTTGCAAAGAACTATTTGACAATTCATTTTGATGTTTGCTTTTGCGAAACGGCGCATTATATCAAGAATATGACCGGCTTTTTTATTGTTAAGCATTCTTATACGCAAATCCGGATCGGTTGTATGAACAGAAATATTTATCGGGGAAGTTTTCATCATTTCGATACGGCTTATATCTTCTTCCGACAAATTAGTTAAAGTTACATAATTACCGTGTAAAAAAGAAAGCCTTGTATCGTCGTCTTTGAAATACAGTGTTTCCCGCATTCCCGGGGGATTTTGATCGACAAAACAAAAAATACATTTGTTCCGGCATGACTGCTTTTCGTCCATTAAAAATGTTTCAAATTGCAAACCGATATCGGCATATTCATTCTTTTTAATTGTTATCTCAAAAACCTCACCCATACGGTGAAGCCGGAGTTCAATTTTTTTTACAGTAATATAAAAGCTATAATCTAAAATGTCATTTATATTGTGCCCGTTTATCGATATAAGATAATCACCCGGCAAAATACCGGATTCTGCCGCGGCGGAACCGCTTATAACATCGAAAATTTTTACCATTTGGTGTTTTCCTTAAAAAAACAAAAGGCGTATCTTTAAA
>JAVBPA010000098.1:0-42065 GCA_031549925.1 Eubacteriales bacterium | reverse complement strand
ACACTCACGGGGTCAATCAACCCTTCTGCCTTAACGCGGCATTATCGTCGCCGTTTACTTACATCATAAAAAATAATGATAGGTTCAACCGCGCCGCTCCGGAGTGATTTGTTATACTATTACTGTCATCCGCTTTCAGCTTTGATTTGAAAAAATTCAATCTTTGCGGACTCTCTGTGGGCAATAATTTGTATACCGTCTCCGTCATTGCGTTTATTTTCATCAGTATATCACACGATGATATTTTTGTCAATACCAATTTTTATTATATATTTTCACAAGTTTAAATCAATAGGGTGCATTTACTTTTTTTGAAAAAAAGTAACAAAAAACATTTGATATTAATTTATTTTTTATCATAAAAAAACCTTGTTTAAATCCTTAAAAATAAAACAAGGTTCTATATAATGGTGGGGGAAGGTGGATTCGGACCACCGAAGTCACTGACAACAGATTTACAGTCTGCCCCCTTTGGCCGCTCGGGAATTCCCCCATATAATGGAGCTGGTGAACGGAGTCGAACCATCAACCTGCTGATTACAAATCAGCTGCTCTGCCATTGAGCCACACCAGCATATTTAATTTTTAAAATCAAAACTTTTGAGTATCACTTGACTTGCAACGTTTGATATTATAACACAGCTATTTTGGTTTGTCAATACATTTTATAAAATTTTAGTTTTGATATTTTACGAAAAGAAAACTTGATTTATATATTTTATTGTGTTAGAATTGCGGTGGTTTTATAAGTTTAATATCGATTGTAAAAAATTATTAGTTTGTCAGAAATTAAAAACTAAAAATAATACCATTATTAATAGTAACGGAGGTTAATTATATGAAAACGCAAGCCGAAAAATACCAAAAAATAACTTTGGCATCCGGCGGTAAAACAAGATATAAAATTGTTGTAGCACGTAATTGTTCTCTGTCTGTATTACACGCCGCTGAAGAATTAAGAAACTTTCTGAGACAAATCACAAACGCTTCTTTTCCAATTTTTTATGATGATGTTAAGCAGGATGAATATGAGATTATTATCGGCAAAAACTGCCACAGCGATTCATTGAATCCGGATATTGATTTTAAAAAACTGGGTTTAGAAGGATTTACCATAAAAACTACCGGAAATTCCGTAGTAATAGCCGGAAACGAAAAACGCGGCTGTTTATACGGAGTTTATACTTTGCTTGAAGATTACATAGGATGCAGATTTTTTACAGATGATATAAATATAATTCCGAAACGCGCTAGCCTATATTTACCTGATATCGATGACACACAAATTCCCGTTCTCGAATACCGCGAATCATATTTCGCACATTATAACAGCGGTGATTTATATGCAAGACAAAAATGCAACGGAAATTCCGGAAAATTAAGCGAATTGCACGGTTATAAAATGGAATACTGCCATTTTGTACACAGTTTTTCTTCTCTGATACCTCCCTCCGAATATTTTAACGAGCATCCTGAATATTTTTCCGAAGTCAACGGTGTGAGACAGAACGGATACGCTCAATTATGTCTTACAAATCCGGATGTTTTAGAAATCTCAATAAAAAAAGTAAAGCAGTGGATTAGAAATAATCCGAATGCTGCGATAATATCTATTTCGCAAAATGACTGCTTTTCATATTGTACATGCGAGAAATGCCGTGAAGTTGACGAATACGAAGGAAGCCACGCGGGAACAATGATCAGGTTCGTAAACGCTATAGCAGATGCTATAGCCGATGAATATCCGGATGTAGCAATAGATACGCTGGCATATCAATATACACGTAAACCTCCGCTTCACGTCAAACCGGTAAAAAATGTTATAGTGCGTCTTTGTTCAATCGAATGTTGTTTTTCACATCCTCTTAATGAATGTGACAGCTCATTTTTAGATGATCTTGTCGGTTGGTCGAAAATATGCGGACGCTTGCATATTTGGGATTATGTTGTAAATTTCGCACATACATTATCACCGTTCCCGAATTTTAATGTGTTAAAGCCTAATATAAAATTCTTTATCGAACATAATGTCACCGGTATATTTGAAGAGGGTAACAATTCATCACCCGAAAGCGGTGAGTTTAACGCATTGAAACAATATATCATAGCAAAATTATTATGGAATCCCGATTACGATGTGGAAACCGGAGTTAACGAATTTTTATATGCTTATTATGGTATGGCGGCGGCAGAAATAAAAAATTATTATAATTTGATACACCGCCAGATAACACCTGATATACATATGAGAATATACGATTCAACGAGAGCCGCTTATTTGTCGCAGTCTATGATAGACGAAGCAAATTTAATATTCGAAAGAGCGGAAAGAATCGCTGATAATGATTTATTTTTGCAAAGAGTTAAAAAATTAAGGCTTTCTATTAGGTATTTAGAAGTTATTAATTTACCTATGGAAGATGAAACGCGTTCTTCTGTTGTTGAAGAATTTATTTCCGATGTCCGTGTTGCGGGAATAACTTCGTATCGTGAGGGAGCGGGTCTTGATTATACTGAACCTTTGCTTCGAGAAGGAAAAATTTAATTTTTTCATATGCAAAAAAAATATTATATCGGAGTTGACGGCGGAGGAACAAAACTATTAGCCGTATTGTTTGATGAAGATTTTAACTTGATTTCAAATTCTAAAAGCGGTTCGGTAAATCCGGGTTTTACTGCTGCCGAAGATATAAAAAATAATTTTAATGAATGTATTGATGATTTATTATACGGTATTGAAATACAATTTATCGAACATATATTTATATCGATGCCCGGACCCGGTAATTTGTTTATTGAAATGCTCCGAAAAAAAGTCGCAGTTAAAGAATGTACCATGTTATCCGAAGGTTATGCGTGTTTGACTGCCGGAATACAAAAAACAAGCGGAATTATCGCACTTTCAGGAACAGGTTCGGGTGTTTTTTATCAAGAGGGTTTAAAAACCGTACATCATATCGGCGGATGGGGTGCGCTTTTCGGAGACGAAGGAAGCGGATATGATATAGGTGCGGCAGGTTTGAGGAGCGCTCAATTTTCATTTGACGGAAGAGGGATTCATTCTATTATAGGTGATTTGATTATTGAGGAGTTTAAATTTAAGAGTTTATATGAAATTGTTTCAAAAGTGTACAGTGTCCGCGATTACAGATCGGTTATTTGCAAGGTTTGTATAATAGTTTGCCGCGCGGCTTCAATGGGTGATGAAGCAGCAGTTTCTATTATGGAAAAAGCGGGTTGTGATATGGGATTACAAACCGTTACTTTGATTGATAAATATAATTTATCTCCAGAAAATCCAATAGTCGTATCCGGAAGCGTTTGGAAATATAATCCTTATATGTATAATAAATTTGTCGGTTATATAAATGATTATAATTCAAATTTCAAAATATATAAACCAAAATTCGAACCTGTAATCGGAGGAGCGGCACATTTAGCTATTGAAAATAATAAAATTGATTTTTTAATAAAAAACTTTAAAAATTTTATATACGAAAAAGAAGGGAGCTTATAGTGAATATAACAGTAAAAAAAGAAATGATGATATATGATAATAATGAAAATTTATATCATATACCTGCTATATCCTTTCCGGCTGAGTACAAAGGTTTGCAAATTAATTTTACAGGTGCTTCAGGGTCAAATGTATTGAATGTAATACTCGATTCACCAAAAGGAAAAATTATAGCGGTTGCCTCATGTGTTGCTTGGAAAGGCAATGATAAATCTTTTCTTGAAATCGAACCTGTATGCGGAACTCACGATATTTATTTAAAAACCGAAGGACATTTGAAAATTGAAGAAATAACTTTCTTTGAAACAAGTCCTTTTGACAAAACCGAGTATGAAGCGGTTTCTGATGATGTAATAATCGATACATACAACGAGCATTGGGAAGCGACAGATGAACTCGGCAGACGTGTAAGAAGCGCGGAGGATGTACGCGGAAAAGGTGAAAAGCAAAGACTTGTCGGAATATTCTATTGGTCTTGGAGGAATGGTAACAGCAGAAGCGGACGTCCTGTCAGTGTTGCGAAAGTATTGGATGAATTTCCGGGTGCCGAATATAATATAGATCATCCGGCTTGGAAAGATAAAGTTATTTGTTCGTGGAATGAACCTTTGTACGGACATTATAAAAACGATGACCCGTATGTTATCCGTCATCATGCGATATTGCTTGCGGCTGCGGGAGTTGATTTTATTGTATTTGACTGTACAAACGGTTCGCTTGTATGGCGTGAAGCTTACGAACCCATTTTTGAAGGCTTCCGTAAAGCAAGACTTGATGGAATAAACGTCCCTAAAATTGCATTTATGTTAAATCTGTTCCCTACTCCTTCGCCTCTCGGAAACACCGAACGTATGATAAGAGGATTATACCAGGATTTATACAAACCGGGCAGATACAGCGATTTATGGTTTATGCTTGACGGAAAGCCTTTTATTATGGCATATAAAGAATGTGTTCCGACGGTCGGAAACGGTGATTTTGATACAGCATACTTAAATGAGATACACAATTTCTTTACTTTCCGGGCGGGACAGCCTTCATACGGATACGGAGCCACACGTCCGGATTTTTGGGGTTGGCTGGAAAAAGCGCCTCAGCATAAATTCGGCGAGCGTGAGGACGGAACTTGCGAAATGATGACCGTCGGAGTGGCGCAAAACTGCAACGAAGAATTGCTTTGCACTTATTTTAATAATAAAAAAACATTCGGACGCAGTTATACATATCAGTACGGACACGATTTGCTTGACGAAAATTCATATAAATACGGTTTTAACTTCCAGGAACAATGGGATCGCGCTATTGACATTGATCCCGATTATATATTTATTACCGGTTGGAATGAATGGATAATGGGACAATGGAAAGATCCTTGGGTAAAAGACCCGAATAATCCTCAAATAGCGTTTGTGGATCAGTTTGACCGTGAACACAGCCGGGATATAGAACCTGACAGAGACAGTATACGCGATACTTATTATATGCAGCTGGCTTCTAACATACGCCGGTATAAAGGAGCAAGAAGACGTATTAAACCTTCGAAACAGGTTACAATAGAAAATTTTGATGCTTGGAATGATGTTTATCCGAAATATGAAAATTACCGCGGATCAACAATTCACCGCGATTTTTGCGGATTCGGCGATTGTTATTACAAAAATTATACCGGACGCAATGATATAATATCGGCAAAAGTAGCACGGGATGACAAAAATATATATTTCTTTGCGGAATGTTCGGAAAATATAATTAAAAGCGATAAGAACTGCATGACTTTATTTATAAATACGGACCGTAAACGCGAAACCGGATGGGAAGGTTATGATTTTGTTATAAACCGTATAGGCGAGGGTGTTTTGGAAACCTGGACTCCGCTTGGATGGAAAGCAATAGATAACACAAATGTTCAATATAACGGAAAAGCGGTTTCTATAACAGTTCCGCGCGATGCTATCGGACTTTGCGGAAATCTGGATTTTGAATTTAAATGGTCAGATAATATGCAGACAGAAGATCCTATAGATTTTTATGAAAACGGATGCACGGCTCCTACCGGCAGATTTAATTACAGATATAAAGAATAATAAATAAAAGATTGCCGGTTTTTAACAATCGGCAATCTTTTTTAAATAAAGAGTTACGAAGAAGCGGTCGTTTTTGAAAAAGCTCCGCAAAACTTTTATTAATTATTTTTATTCGTATTTTTCATATGCTTCAATTATTTTATTGTAATATCTATTTGCTGCTTTTTCTGATTTTGCATAAAATGATGAGAAGTTTTTATTAGGTTTTCCGAATCCCAGCAGATTTTGCAAATAAAATGCCAATCCGTTCCATCCGTCATACAAATAACCGAAATCGAATACACGTCCGGCTAAAACTAAATCAATCATTTCAGCAGATTCTTCGTCGCGTGTGAATTTTGTTTTTAGAGCAACATCATAATAAGCGGGAGTAACTTGTTTATAACCTTCGGCTGACATTGCTTCTGTTATCGCGCCTACAAATTCATTGTTTCCTATAGTTATCGGTATTCCGAACAGCGGCCCGTGACCGTCAAGCATAGTATAATAATTAGATTGTTCCGTGTCCCATTTCGGATAAGGAAGAAATCCGTAATCTGATTCAACTTCTCTGAAATGAGTTATAGCATCGTTGAATAATCCCGAAACTACTAAGGCTTTGTTATTTTTAAATGAATTAGAACTTACAGCTGCCCAGCTTGTTCCTTTAGGAGTTGTAGTATTCGGGGAAACATAAACACCTTCGGTTTCGATCAATAAATTATAGAGAGTTTCAACAATACTTACTGTTTTGTTATTGTTTAAAACAAGCTCCGGCAATCCTTCATCATTTTTCTTTGTTATCATTTCACCGAAAGCATAAGTCCATGTAACGTTTCCGCTGTAGCAATTTGTCACAAGACCGTATAAGTCTTCTTCGTCGCGTTTGTTATCATTATTTAAATCTACATAAATATCTTTAATTAATGATTTCATATATTCAACAGTCCATTCATTCGAACGTACTTTTTCATAAGGATATTCCAAATTATAATCGTTGAAAAGGTTTTTATTAAAATAGAAGCAATATGTAAAATCAAGTGCGGTATTCGAAAAATCACCCAAAGCTAAAAATGTTTTCCCGTCAATTTCAAGCTGCTCCTGCGCACTTTGAATCCACCAGGGTTTTTCAAAGTTTATATAATTGAGTTCATACCAGTTATAAAACAAATTGTTTGTAACCGATGTTCCCATTAAAATCATATGCCCCAGTGCAATATCATACTCATCAGAGTTTGATTGAACTGAAACTCTTAATTTATTTGTAAGTGTTGCTTCATCAGCTTCACTCACAGCAATATAAGATAATTTAGCGTTAAACCGTTCCTCAACAGTTTGGTTTCTCATAAAAACCGCGTCTTCAATAACATCACCCGACATTTTTTCTACATAAATATCGCTTATGTGGATTTTATCGTCACGGGTAAGCATCCTGTATGTTTGACCTTCGAAATTTAATTCGGGTATATCATCGCTTATCGCTTTTCGTTTTTCGGAATCTGATAATTCTTCCGTTACGGTTGTTTCACTGGTATTTTCCGATTCATTTTCCGAACCGGTTTTTTCCGCACATGAAAAAAGCACAGTGCTCCCTATTATTAAAACGCATAAAATTAAAGACAGTATTTTTACATGCATTATTTTTCTCCTTATTTAAATTTATACTTGTTCATAATATATTATATCACATTTTATAAATAATGTCAATAAGACTTCTTTGATTTTGTGAATTATGCATATTTAATAAATTTTTTAATAAATATTTAGTATTTTAGCACACAATAAAATTTTTCAGAACCAATATTAATATTTAATATACATAATATGGAATATAAAAAAATAATAATTCATATATTTTAACAGTAAATAAATATAAAAAATTGCGAGGTTATTTATTGTTATGATTATATTGAGAGGTGACGGCCGAGAACGCTGTGAAATCCTTGCCGGTTATATGATTGAAAATAATGCAACAGTCAGAAGTACAGCATATTATTACGGAATATCAAAATCTACAGTACATAAGGATTTAACTGACAATCTAAGTAAATATAATCCGGCATTATATTCAATGGTAAAAGAAATATTAGATAAAAACCGTGCGGAAAGGCATATAAGAGGCGGCGAAGCTACAAGAAAAAAGTATTTATTAAAATAATTCAATAATAATTATACAGATATGAGAACGGTTTTAAATTCGTTCTCATTTTTTTATTATAATAAATAATAAATATTCAATTAATTTTAAATAAAAATCAAAATTAATTCATGTAATAGTTCTTAATTCCTTATCACTACTTGATATATTTAAAAAAATATAATATAATGGGCAATGGTTATTTATCACAGGAGATATAAAAAATGAAAAAAATATTTTTATTTATACTTTTATTTTCATTATCAATTGTTTGTTTTTCTTGCAAAAACGGAGAAATTGATAACAATGAAACAACAAATGAAATACAAACCGATGCTTTTATCGATAAACTGAAAGAATATACAATTGTTAGGAGTGATATATCATCAGAATCAATAACAGCAGCAGCGGTTAATATCCGATTAAAAATCGAAGAGATAACCGGTGTGAAAATTGAATTAACTACCGATTGGACTAAAAAGGGTGATGAAATAAAAAGATACAAACATGAAATTTTAATCGGCCAAACCAATCGCGAGGAATCGGTTTCGTTGTACAATGAATTTAATTCTTCAGATGAAGCAATGGATTATATAATAAGAACAAACGGAGACCATATCGTTATAGCTGTATCTGACGAATCCGCTTCCGATATAGCGGATTTGTTTGTCCGGATGTTTTTATCTGTAAACGATGATAAAATTGAAATATTAAATAATTTCGATATATCGCAAAAACATAATTTCCCGCTGCGTGATTTAAAAATCTGCGATATAGGAATAGAAAAATTTAACATCGTTTATCCCGATTATTATAATGCTATGCAAAAAAATGAAATTATATTGATATCCGATTTAATGTATCGTGCGACCGGTTATAAAATTAATATAGCCGATAATTCCGATGAAAATAAAAATCCAAACACAATATATATAGGAACTGCCGGTAATAATAATATATCCGATATAACTGGGCTGACATATAAAGTAAAAACGGAAAACGGCAATTTATATATCGGAGGAAATAATTTTTGGGCGGATATAAAAGCGCTGTATGAATGGTTTATATACGGAAATTTAGGGTATTTGCAAAACGGAACATTTAACTGTGCTGTCGGGGTAATAGGACAAACCGATTTGACGGTATATGAAAAAGAAAATCCGGTAACAATCGAAGCATGGTGTACAAGCGGTAAACCTGTTAATACGGAACAAATGATAAAAGATATAGCGGACGCAAATTTTACCTGTGCGAATTTAGCGGTTCCCGCAAATAAATCAGACCTGTTTAATTTATTGAAATGGTGCGCTATATATGATCTTGATATATTATGGTTTGATTCAAATGTATACGGAAAATTTGAAAAAGCAGATTTTGATAAAATGGCAGAATATATAACAGCTCCGCATAGCTTAGGTTTTTATTTGAAAGACGAACCTAATTCCGTTGATTTTGATATATTGGCTTCCTCTTCTTCCGCTTTTTCCGAAGTATCAGACAAATTGGCTTTTATTAATTTATTTCCGATGTACGCGACAAATGAACAGCTTGGAAACAATTCATACAAAGAACATATAGAAATGTATCTTGAAACAGTAAATCCTGCTCTTTGCTCCGTTGATATTTATCCTTGTAATTCTTACGGATTGTATGACGGTTATATGAAAAATTTAGATATTGTCGCAACTGCTTGCAGAAAAAAGAATACTCCTCTCGCAGTTTATATTCAAAGCGTTTCTTTTGCGGAAAGCAAACGAACCCCAACAGAACAGGACATTGAATGGCAATCGTATTGCTGTCTGTCATTCGGTGCTTCTGTTATAAAATATTTTACATATATCACTCCGATATCATCGGCTGAAGATTTCAAGGCTGCTTTGATCGATGAAGAATTAAATAAAACCGACCGATGGTATTATGCTCAAAAAGTTAATTCGGAAATTAAATATATATCTTCATCCTTGAAAGATTATAAAAATATCGGAGCATTTTCAATTAATTGCGGAAACGAAACAAAATATCTTGAATTTGAAAATCAATATGATTTTTCATCTGTAATAAAAGATATTAAATGCGATAATCCCCTGCTTTTCGGATGCTTTGAAAAGAACGGAGAATATGCTTTTACGATAGTTAATATGACAAATTTGCAATCTTCGAAAGGAATATCAGAAGTAAAAGTTAAAACAGATAAACCTCTTAATGTTTTAAATAAAAATGAAACAAAATTAATTAATCCTGACTCTGAGGGTTATGTAACTATAAAGCTTGATGTGGGTGACGGAGTATTTTGTGAAATTGAAAATGATTGAAAACATATAAATATTATTGAAAAAGGTGATAAAAATTGACAATAGAAAACATCCCTGAATATTTATTTCATCAAGGAACGAATTATTACAGTTATAATTATTTAGGTTCGCATTTAAACTTAAATGAAAAAACGGTTACATTCAGAGTTTGGGCTCCGAATTCTTATTATGTCTATCTTTGCGGAGACTTTAATTTGTGGAATAAACGTTCCCACCCGATGAAACGTATCAGCTCATCGGGAATTTGGGAAATAACTGTATGTTATAATTCAGAACTAAAATACAACAGCTATAAATATTGTATAATAGGTAAAAACGGCGAACATCTGAAAGCCGACCCTTATGCTCAATATTCTGAAACACTAAAAAAGACCGCTTCATTATTATGGCAGTCAAATTTTATATGGTCTGACGGCGAATGGCTAGAAAAAAGAAAAAATAAATACGAAATAAGTAAATACAACGTTCCGATAAATATATATGAAATGAATTTAGGTTCATGGCATACAAAAAACGATGCTTCAACTTCTGAAGGAAAAAACTATTTAAATTACCGCGAAATCGCAGATTTATTGATTCCGTATATAATAAATATGGGTTATACTCATATAGAAATTATGCCTGTAAACGAATATCCCTACGATGGTTCATGGGGATATCAGGCATGCGGGTATTTTGCTCCGACATCCCGGTTTGGGACTCCTGATGATTTCAAATATTTTATAAACTCTCTGCATAACGCAAATATCGGCATAATCCTGGATTGGGTGCCGGCTCATTTTCCGAAAGACGAACACGGACTTTATGAATTTGACGGAGAACCTCTGTACGAATATCAAGGAAAAGATCGGATGGAACACGCGGAATGGGGTACAAGATTTTTTGATATCGGAAGAAATGAAATACAGTCATTTTTAATATCAAACGCAATGTATTGGATTCGTGAATTTCATGTCGATGGTTTGCGCTGCGATGCGGTAGCTTCCATGTTATATTTGGATTATGATAAAAAACCCGGAGAATGGGTTCCTAATATACACGGAGAAAATATAAATTTAGAATCGGTAGCGTTCTTTTGCAAACTAAACTCTGTAATATACAGCGAATTTCCCGATGTTATTATCGCGGCGGAAGAATCGACCGCTTGGGAAAAAGTAACAAAACCTATTTCAGAGGGAGGTTTGGGTTTTACATTCAAATGGAATATGGGCTGGTCAAATGATATTTTAGAATACGTAAAAATAGATCCTCTTTACAGAGGAAAATATCATAATAAATTAACTTTTTCAATGATGTACGCTTTTTCTCAGAAATATATATTAACTGTTTCTCATGATGAAGTAGTACACGGAAAAAAATCATTGATTGATAAAATGTTCGGCTCATACGAATCGAAATTTGCCGAAATAAAACTGTTTTTTGCGTATATGATTGCACACCCCGGAAAAAAAATGATTTTTATGGGATGTGAATTCGGACAATTCAGAGAATGGGATTTTTCGTCCTCACTTGAATGGTTTATGCTTGATTACCCTGCTCACAAAGATTTGCAAAATTATGTAGCTCATTTGAATAATATTTACAAAAGCATTTCGGCTTTTTGGGAAGATGATTTTTCGTGGGAAGGATTTTCTTGGCTTGAAGTTGATAACAAAGACGGAAATATAATAATATTTGAAAGAAAAAGCAAGAATAATATAGTAGTCGCAATATGTAATTTTTCGGGTATTACACATGTAAAACATACATTCGATGTTTCAATAACCGGAAAATATAAAATATTACTTAACACTAACGAAAAAAAATATTGCGAATGCGAAAATATTAAAAATGAATATATAACGGCGAGAAAAAATAAAATTTCAATTGATGTACTTCCCTTTACAGCTATATATTTATATAAAGAAATAAAATAACAAGGATAATAGTATTAATGAATCAAATATTTACATCGGAACAAATCAAAGAAAACATAATCTCAAAATTAAACCGCTATTACGGAGTAAAACAGGAAGAAGCCGAAAAAGAACATATTTATAATTGTGTATCGCTGGTATTGAAAGATATTTTAATAAATAAACGTTATGAATTCAGAGAAAAAATAAAAAAGACACAATCAAAACGCGTCTATTTTATGTGTATGGAATTTTTGGTTGGAAAATCCATAAAAAATAATTTATATAATTTAGGTCTTACCGATGTATTTTCAGAAGCTGTTAAATCGTTCGGATTTTCGCTTGAAAATGTTTTTGAATCGGAACCTGATCCGGGACTCGGCAACGGCGGACTTGGCAGATTAGCCGCATGTTATATGGATTCCCTTTCAACTTTAGGTTATGCGGCAACGGGATATTCAATATGTTACCAATACGGATTTTTAAAACAAAAGCTTCTTGACGGAGAACAAGTGGAATTACCGGATAACTGGATGGTTGACGGCGAAATTTCTCTGGTTCCTCGCACAGATAAAACGGTTATAGTAAAATTAAACGGTCATGTCAGTGAAAAATGGGATAACGGAAGATTAAGCATAATTCACGAAAATTGCGAAGAAATTAAAGCTGTTCCTTATGACATGATGATAACAGGCTATGACAGTGAAACCGTTAATGTTTTGCGTTTATGGCGTGCATATGACAATAAAGATTTCAATATGAAATTATTTACCCAAGGTCAGTATACGGAAGCTATGGAACATTCCAATTCCGCGGAAATAATATCAAAAGTTTTATATCCTTCAGATAATCATGTAGAAGGTAAACTGCTGCGTCTTGCTCAGCAATATTTTTTAGTATCCGCTTCCCTGCAAACTATAATAGCGGATCACTTAGCTGCTTACGGTTCATTATATAACTTTACAGAAAAAACCGCTATACATTTAAACGATACGCATCCGGCTTTATGTATTCCGGAACTTATGCGTATATTGCTTGATACTTATTCATACCCTTGGGAAAAAGCATGGTATGTCGTATGTCATGTATTCACATATACAAATCATACCGTTATGCCTGAAGCTCTTGAGTGCTGGAACGAAGATTTATTTAAACTCCGTTTACCGCGTATCTACGCTATTATCTGCGAAATAAACCGAAGATTTTGCGCTGAACTTTGGAATTCATATCACGGAGACTGGAATCGGATTTCTAAAATGGCAGTTATCGCATACAACCAAATAAGAATGGCAAATTTATCCGTGCTTGGTTCGTCAAAAGTTAACGGTGTCTCAAAGCTTCATTCCGATATACTCACAAAAACTATTTTTCATGATTTATACAAACACACTCCGGAAAAATTTACAAATGTAACAAACGGTATAGCTCACAGAAGATGGTTATGCGAATCAAATCCGGCTCTTTCAGATTTAATAACGAATTGTATAGGAGATTCATTTATTAAAAAACCTGAAACATTAATTAATTTTGCCGGATTTGCCGATGATAAATCGGTTATTTTGCGTTTGAATGAAATAAAGCATGAAAATAAAATAAATTTTTCGAATTATATCAATAAAAAGACAGGCATTATACCCGATCCTCATTCGATTTTTGATGTCCAAGTTAAACGTATGCACGAATATAAGAGACAATTATTAAATGTTCTCCGAATAATAAGTATATATAACGAACTTCGGGAAAACCCGGAAGCCGATATTAGACCGCAGACATTTTTCTTTGGGGCGAAAGCCGCTCCGGGTTATTATATGGCAAAAGAAATTATTAAACTTATATCATGTATTTCCGTTGAAATTGAAAAAAATCCAAAAATACGCGAAAAATTGCGTGTAATTTTTCTCGAAGAATACAATGTATCATTAGCCGAAATATTAATGCCTGCATCCGAGATAAGCGAACAGATATCTCTTGCCGGTAAAGAAGCAAGCGGAACAGGAAATATGAAATTTATGCTGAACGGCGCTTTGACTGTTGCCACACTGGACGGAGCGAATGTAGAAATGGCAGAAGCTGTCGGACGCGATAATATTTTCATATTCGGCCTTGAAACACATGAAGTTGACGATTTGTGGAAGAGAGGATATAATTCTTTAAATTATTATTCCGGAAGCGAAAAATTACGTTTGGCAATTGATTCGCTAAATACCGGATTTGCCGGAAATTCATTTTCTCACATCGCACATTATTTAATATCCGGAACAGGTATATCCGACCCTTACATGTGTCTTGCGGATTTTGATTCATATTGTATTACCCATGATAAAGTAACAGAACTATATAACGATATAATATCCTGGAATAAAAAATCGCTTATTAATATAGCTCATGCGGGAAAATTTGCATCTGACAGAAGCATTACCGAATACGCAAACGATATATGGCAAATAAAACCGGTCACGCAGCTTTGATTTTATAATTCGATTTTCCTGCCCAGACAAAATGAATATATATATGTATAGTCTACAGGTTTTCCTATAATACGGTTACTGGCGGTTTTATAATAATTTATTTGCGTTTTATGTCTTTCAATTAAAAAATTATCCGCTGCTTTTTCATCTTTTCTAGTTTCATTATCGATATAATCGGTTTTATAATCGACAAGAATCAAATTTCCAGCGGAATCTATAAACAAACAGTCTATCACTCCTTGCACCAATATTTTCTCTTTTTGTAATAATATAATTTTATCTGCTTCTCCTGTGAATTGCGAGGCAGGTAATTTTATATTAAAACGGATTTCACGCCATATTTTATTTGATAATTTTATTTCATTATATAAAGCGCTTTTAAAAAATACTTCCAGATAATTCTTATATATAAGCTCCGCTTGTGTTTTTGTTATAAATGAATTTGCAACAAGTCTCGCAATTTCTTCGTTTATACCGTATTTTTCTATATTATTAAAATCGCAGAATTGCATAAATACATGAGTGGCTGTTCCCCGTTGTGCCGCTGTTGCTTTAGATGTATTATTTAAAAATTCCGGTTCTTTTGTTTTAAGCAGCTTATCATTTGAATAAGGTATACTATCATCTTCGTCAAGAACTGTAGGATATAATTGAGAAACTGATATTTTAGCAGGTAATTTCGAAAGATGTTTATTAGGATATATAAATGATAATTTGTCATAAATAATCTTTTTAATATTATCCGTTTTTAGTATATTATCAGAATTTTTTTCCGGTAAACTGATGTTTTTTATTTTTGCGTTTAATTCTATATCGTTTATTGTATAAATTTTACAACAATCATTGTTTCCGTTTGCGTATATATAAAGTATCCATTTGATATATGAGGGATTACTATTTATTATATACTTGTTTAAATATCTGCTTTCATTCTTACATTCGCAAATTAAATCCTGTGGATTTTTTAATACGGATGTTATTATAAGCCGTTTTTTTGCCCGGGTTAAAGCTACATATAAAAGCCTCATTTCTTCGTCTATAATATTTTTTTCATTTTGGCTGCAAGCTGCTTTATGTATTAATGTATTATATTTCGCATACCCTGTTTTGTCTTTTATTTTTGTTCCGCAATAAAACTTATTTTCTTTTAATGTATAAATAAAATCTTCCCTGTTATCCGAAAAATTAAAATTATTTCCGCAGCCGCAAACAAAACATACCGGAAATTCGAGTCCTTTTGCTTTATGGATTGTCATGATTCTGACAAAATCATTTTCTTTATTGATAATTTTCGCATTATCAACTTCGTGTTTGCCTTCAATTATATCGTTTATATATAATATAAAGCTGTATAACCCTTTAAATGAATTTGATTCGAATTTTTTTGCGTATTCGTATAAAATAAGCAAATTAGAATGGCGTATATTATTATTTGTATTATTATTTATTATATTAAAGATACCGCTGTCACGGTATATATACCATATTAAACGATCGACAGATTCTCCCGATGCGTATTTTCTGTATTTATTTAATTTATCAAAAAAATACAAGCCTTTTTCATAATTATTAATTTCAGTGTATTTAATTAAAGAATCATAAAGCGAAATACCGGGACAATCAATTTTTATATTGATTAAATCATCAAGAGTAAAACCAAAAAGAGGGCTTTTTAAAACTCCCGCTAAATATATATCTCTTGACGGATTATCGATACAATTTAACAGACATAAAATCAACAAAACTTCAGCGTTGCCGAAAAAATCTTTTTTTGATTCGTTGTAATAAGGTATATTTATTTTCGATAAAGCTTCCTCAAAAATAACATCGATATTTTTTGTTTTTCGGATTAATATTACAATATCGCTTAGCTTATAACCCTCATAATCTATTAAATATTGAATTTTTTCAGCGACAAAAGCAGCTTCTTTCTGCGTGTTGCTTATATCTTCCGGTTCCGTTTCGTCTTCTGTTTCAATATTTTCATCTTCTGCTGTATTTTCAGTTAAATTAGCATCGTTTGCAATTAAATATATTTCAACATCCGATTGAATATGCCCCAAGTCCTTTTTTGCATAAACAAGAGCATCTTCTTCATTATATGAAAGTTTTCCGTTGCTGTTTTTAAAAAGAACATTAAATATTCCGTTTATAAAATTTATTATCGGTTTATCGCAGCGGAAGTTTTCCGACATTAATATTGTGTTTGTATTTTCTTCTTTTCCGTTTTGATTGTTATTTTTATCATATACCGGATATTTGTCTTTATATTTCGCGAATATCCAGGGAGAAGCTCCGCGGAAGTTATATATGCTTTGTTTTACATCACCCACTATAAATAAATTGTTTTCATTTGATACAGCTTTAAAAATATTGTCTTGTAATTCATTTGTATCCTGGTATTCATCGATAAATATTCCATCATAATTGGAAGATATTTCGTGAGCGGCAGATGTTTTGTTACCGTTTTCATCGTATAAAAGCCTATGAGTTAGAATTTCAAAATCGCTGAACGAAAGAATATTAAGCTGTTCTTTTTCTTTTTTTAATTCATCATCATATATTTTTAAAAAGCTGTAGATATTTTTGCATATTTCTTTATTATTTTGAAAAAATTCATCATTTTGTTCTTTAGTATAAGTAAAATATCCTTTTTTTATTTTGTTTATATAATTTTTAAAATCATTTCTTTTGTCACAATAAAAAATGCTTTCTTCAGTTTTATTTTCTGCTTTTACCGAGCTTAATCTGGGATTAATAAAATTATTTATTTCAAATCTGATTTCTTCCCAGTCATTTAGTTTTAATATATTTAAAATAAAATTATAATTGCTTTCAAAACTGTTTATATATTTAGCAAAGACAGTATTATTTTCAAAATATTTGAGAGCTTCTTCGTATATGGCTAAAAAATATTTAAAATTGCTTTTTAAATCATCAATAACAATATCAAAATAATCTTCCTGTCTGATTGTATCAATTGTGTTTTTTATAATATCAATACCTGAAGGAAGCGTTTGCAATTTCTCATATATTAAAATCATAGTTTTTATAAAAGAATCGTCAGTATCTGTTACAAAATTATCTGAAAATTCTATAAAATCGAAATCGATATCGTAATATTCGTCATATAATCTGTCTACCGTGTCACGCATTACTGTTTGATTGATTATCTTTATTTCAGCGTCATCTCCGATTCTAACATTAGGGTTAACGCCAAGTTTTTCGAAATACCTGCGCACAATATTAACGCAAAAGCTGTCAATAGTACATATTTGTGCATTACCCAATTTAGAAAGCTGTCTGTTTAATAATTTATTATCCGGACTTTGCATTAAAGCATCGGTTAATTTTACAGAAATACGTTGTTTTAATTCCGCAACAGCAGCTCTGGTGAATGTTACAACCAATAATCTTGATATATCCAGCGGATTTTCCGAATCGGTTATTAATTTGATAATTCTGTCGGTTAAAGTAGAAGTTTTACCTGATCCTGCCGCAGCCGAAACAAGCAGAGATTTCCCTTTTATATTAATCGCATTCAATTGAGCCGGAGTATATTCTATTTGCATTTAAAACACCTCAATAACCGTTTTTGTTTAAAATACTTAAATAACATCTTGTATTTAAATATTTTAATAATCGCTAAAATTAATAATATTTATATGATTTTTCTTCTGAAATATATTTATATTATAAAGTTTATAATTTAGTTCCAACCTAACCGGCATATCGGTTTATGCGGACAATATTTACATGAGTCATTTTCTTTTGTTACAACCGGTTTTACACAAACTTCACCTTTTTTAATTTCATTGCCGATATTCGATACAATTTTTACTATATCTTTCATTAATATACCGAATTCTTCAACAGTTTTCATTGATACTTTTTTATTTTCTTTTTTATATTTATCTTCCATCAATCCTAATATTTCATCGTCGTTTATGAGTAAAGCTTTGTTGTCAAATGAATCTATTAGTGTATTAATTATATCCGCACTGTCTTTTTTTTCAGAAAGTGTTTTATTTGTATACTTTACTTTTTTATATATAATACCGGCAGGAATCATATTATCGCTTTTTTCGCTTTGAATTTTTTCAAAAAAGTTATCTGTCGGGTTTGTCCATACAGAAAATAAATAAAGCAAAAGTTGTAAATTCAAACCCATTTCAACATTATTAAAATCAAAATCAAGCTTTCCGGTTTTATAGTCTATTATTCTGAAATAAATATCTTTCCCTTTTTTATATACATCGACTCTGTCTGCTATACCTGATATTAATATATAGCTTCCGTCAGAAATCGGTATTTTTAAAGGAGGTATCCCTTCCGGAGAAAAATCTATAGGTAATTCAAAAAATTCCGGAATAAAACTGCTTTGCGAAAATTCACTTATTATGTTTTTAATAAGTATATCCGAGGTTTTACGCAGTCTCCGAAACAATTGATTAATTCTGGTATTAGTTTTTATTCCCTGTAAAATTAAACTTATGTATTCGTTTATAATATCATCTACTATAATGTCTATATTTTTTTGATCCGGTATAACTATTCCGTTTTCGGTTTTTATTCTTAAAAAAAACTGTTCCAATATATGATGAATATAAGTTCCGATGTCAACACTCCGAAAATCGGCTTTTTTAATTTCTTTCAAACGCAATACATATGTGCAATAATATGAAAAATTACATTTTATATATTTATCTAATCTTGTATATGAAAAACGCAAATCCCCTTTATATAATTTTTTTAATGATTCTTCGCGTAAATTATTATATATATCATTCAATGAATAATTATCTAAACTTAAAAATTCATTATATAAATTATTTTCTTTATAATAATCAAAAAGAACATTTTTTATTTCCGGATTAATGCTGGCAGAAAAATATTGTAATGATGTTTCGGGTGTTTCTATCAAATCAATAATGTTTTTTTCAATAAATTTCTGCGGTTTATATGAAGGAAATATATTATACAATCGGGTTAAAGCAGAAGATATCTTTTGTTCTCTTCCGGATAGATCGGCTTTTGAATAAGTTAACAAAATATTATCGGAAGCGCATGAAACCGATTTATAAAACACATATAATTCGTCCGATAATCTCAAATCGATTTTAGGAGATAATACTATTCCATAATTCTCCAGCTTTATACGGTCAGCATCGCAAAAGATATTATCATCGGTTATATTTTTGGGGAAAATACCATCGTTTAATCCAATTATTATAATATTTTTTACTTTATCAGCGCGAAGTTTAACAGCATCGGCTATAGTAACTTCATCCAGTGAAGTAGGAATACGTCCTATATCCGCTTCATAAAACATAATGCCCAATAAACGCATAAACTTTTCGGCGTCAATATATACATCACCAGCTATTGTTATCAATTGATCAAGTGAATCTGATATAATATTCCAAAGTTGTATCGGTTCGGATTCGCTCAGTTCAAATAAACGCTTATTGATATCAAGACCTATTAAAAATTTATATAAAGCTTCACTTGCCTGTTTTAATGTACATTCAGAATTTATATCATTTTTTAAAAGGAGCAGAGGTTTTATTAATTTATATCGGATTTCATTTATTTTTTTTAATAGTATTTTGTTTTCATCTGTAAAAATATCAGTATATCCGTTGGGATTCATTTTCCAATCATCTGTATCTGTCCAGCGGGAACCTTGGATATTCCAGGTATAAGCATAACTCTCAAGAATATCACATTCGTTAAATTCAATACCGGCGTATCCGGTTTTAGCATATGAAATAATATCTATATAATTCCATTTACCGGAAATAATTTTAAGAGCCGTTAATATTAATTTTATCGGAGCTTTTGTTTGTATATCAACTCTTTGAGATATAAAATACGGTATATCATATTTTTCAAGAACAGCATCAATTACCCCTCGGTACATTTCCGTATCACGCGTTATTATCAGATTATCACGGAACAAATATCCTGAACGTACATTTTTAAGAATTTCATGAGCCGCGGCTTCAGATTCAGTGTAGATATCGCCGCACTCGATAACTTTTATATTTTCACATTTTTCATTTGTGAAATTTTTATATTTGTAATCCCAAATATTATCTGAATATTTTATAATGTCAGATTTTTTAGTACGTTTATTTTCGTAAAAAACAATTTCTTCGATTTCTTTTTTGTTATTAATTATTTTTTTAATTTTGTTATCGGTTTCACGCAGAATATCAAAATGCAAAGAATCGTCATTTTTTATATAACCGAAAGATATCGTTACATTGTCTGCCTGATTAATTATTTTTTCTATAATATCATACTGGACAGAAGTAAATCCGGTAAAAGAATCTATGTACACATTATATCCGCAAAAAAAATCATGATCCTTTAAAAGATCACATAACCTTTGTAAATCTTCTTCGGGATCATTATATTCAATTTTCAAAGTTTTTTTAAAAACAGAATATATAAGAGATAAATCTTTTAGTTTGGAGGAAAGCGATTTATTTGTTTTCTCATCGTCCCGCAGAAGTCCCTCCGAAGCTTCGTCCAGCATTTGGGGAGTTATATTATATCTTGTAAATTCATTTACTGTATCAAGCATTAAATTTAATGTGTTAATATCGGTTATCGGAATATTTTTATAATCATTCAACAGAGACGAAATATCCGATAAAGTACGCCACATTATAATCTTTTTCGCACCTTTTCCGATATAATTATAAAAAAGCCCTCCGAATGTACGGAAAACAATATTACATAACCGGGTAAAATTTACAACAGATAAATTTATAGTAGGAACATTTTTTTCATCTGTAACATCCGTTATTATATCTTCGGCAAGAACAGCTTGCTGTTCCGGAACCAATAGCATAGCTTTATATCCGTTTTTTAAGTCATTTGCTATTTTATCATAAATATATACGCTTTTACCGCTGCCGGATTTACCATATATAAAATTTACCATATATAAAAACTCCGAATAATTATAATGCGTCGTCGCCCGTGTCAAGACCGTCCGTATATTCATTTCCATGATTAAAAATAAATTCACGTCTTGCGGAAATATTATCTCCTAAAAATATATCAAATATATTTTCGGTTAAAGAATCATCGGATTCTGTTACTTGTATCAATCTTCGTGTTGCGGGATTCATAGTAGTTTGCCACATCATATCGGATTCGTTTTCTCCCAGTCCTTTTGAGCGTTGGATAATATATTTTGCGTTACCTAATTTACTTATAATTTGTTTCTTTTCGTTTTCATCATAAGCAAAATAAATTTTATCTTTAACGGTTATTTCAAACAAAGGAGATTCAGCAATAAATACTTTACCTTTTTTAATAAGAGTAGGCAATAAACGGTACAGCATGGATAAAATAAGTGTTCTGATATGAAACCCGTCTTTATCCGCATCGGTACATATGATTATTTTATTCCATTTTAAAGCGCTAAAATCAAACGGAACAACATCGTTTTTATTTTTACCTTTTATTTCAACTCCGCAGCCTATTACTTTTATTAAATTGATTATAATTTCATTTTTAAATATTTTATCATAAGTGCTGCTTTGGCAGTTTAAGGTTTTACCTCTTACCGGCATAATAGCCTGAAAATCCGCGTCGCGTCCCAATTTGCAAGAAGTTAACGCGCTATTCCCTTCAACGATATACAGTTCTCTTTTCATAGGGTCACGGCTTCGGCAATTAGCGAAATTACTTATTTGATTTGATACATCGATTGTTCCGGTTAATTTTTTCTTAATATCAAGTCTTGCCGATTCGGCTTGTTCACGGCTGCGTTTATTTATTAATATTTGATTTGTCATTCTTTCGGCTTCCGCCGGATTTTCCGCGAAATAAATTTCAAGCTGATGCTTTAAAAATTCTGTCATTGCTTCAGCTATAAATGTATTTGTTATAGCTTTTTTGGTTTGGTTAGCGTATGAAGCTATAGAAGAAAAGCTGTTTGATACATAAGCAAGCGAATCTTCTACATCCGTAGCCGTTATTTTTGATTCATTCTTATTATATTTATTATTAGCTTTTAAATATTTATCGACAGCGAAAACAAAAGCTGTTTTTTGCGCTCTTTCGGGTGAACCTCCATGTTCTAAGAAACTCGAATTGTGATAATATTCGATAACATTTGAAGTATTCGAAATACAAAACGATATTTCCGCTTTTAATTTATAATCTTCTTTGTCTTCTCTGTCTCGCCCCGATGTTTCCATTTTCCATAAAACAGGGGATGTCAAAGGATTATCTCCCGCTATTTCTCTGACATAGTCTATTATTCCGTTTTGATATATATATTCAAAAATTTCAAATGTGTTTTCGTTTTGCCATTTTAAAATAAATTTTATCCCAGAGTTTACAATTGATTGCTTTTTGAGTACATCTTTATAATAATCAAGAGGTATATTTATATCTGTAAATACTTCCAAATCAGGTTTCCAGCGATGAATTGTTCCTCTTTTTTTATCTTTTTTTGTAAGTTCTCTTTTTAAAAGTTCGCTTTTAACATTTCCTTTTTCAAAATTTATTTCGTAATAAAATTTTCCGTTTGAAGCTATAACCGTCATATATTCGGAACTGTACTGCGTTGCACAAGCTCCTAATCCGTTTATACCAAGCGAATATTCATATCCTCCGGAAGCGGAATTATTATTATATTTCCCTCCCGCATATAATTCGCAGTAAACAAGCTCCCAGTTATATCTGTCTTCTTTTTCATTGTAATCTAAAGGAACGCCTCTTCCTTCGTCCTCTATTTCGATAGATTTATCTGAAAATACTGTTACCGTTATAATATTGCCATAACCCTCACGTGCTTCATCGACGGAATTCGATAAAATTTCAAAAAACGAATGTTCGCATCCTTCAAGTCCGTCAGAACCAAAAATAACCGCAGGGCGTTTTCTTACCCTATCGGCTCCTTTTAATGATGAAATGCTTTGATTGCCGTATTCTGCTTGTTTCTTTTGCAAGGACATTTATTTTCTCCTCAATATTATAACATACAATTTTTTTATACAATAACATTTTATATTAAACTATTGTTTTTGTCAATGATGAATGATATAATGTAATATCCTAAAAACATATAAAAAAGGAATTATTGAATGATAAGTAATAATATTTTTGATAATTGTGAATGGATATGGCATTCAAGTTTCGACAAACCTAATTCATATGTTCGTTTCATCGGAACATTTACAACTGATAGAACAAATGATGTTAATATTTATTTATCTGTTGATTCTAATTACGCTTTATATATAAATGGTAATTTTGCCGAAACCGGACAATACGCGGATTACGCCGATACAAAAATATGCGATTTAATTAATTTGGATAAATATATAAAAGATGGTGAAAATTCAATTATTATCGATTGTTATCATCAAGGAGATGACTCATCGACATTAAGATGCGAAACTGCCGGATTGATTTTTTCCGTAACAGAAAATGATAAATTTATTTACGGAAGCAACTCCGATATAAAATGTTCTCCTATAACCATGTATAATATGGGAAACACGGTAGAAAAAGTTACGGGACAATTAGGATATACATTTCATTACGATAACCGAATTGATATAAAAAATTATGAAAACGCTTTGTACGTTGATAAAATAAAACCTTTTGATTTAAGACCGATAAATAAATTAGAAACAATACCGGATGTTAAAACAAATTTAACCGTACACGGTATTTTTACAGATACGCAAAAATATTCATCATACCCTCCGGCATTCCGTATGCAGTATTCTTCTCTTGCCTTCCGTGAACCAAATATAATTCGGCAATTGCCTTCGGAAAACGGAATTGAATTAACAGGAGAAGTAGATAGCGACGGTGTATTTGCTGTAATTGACTTAGGAGAAGAAAATACCGGACTATTGTCTTTTGATATCGAAGTTCCGTCAGAAACGCTTATTTTAATCGGATGGGGCGAACATCTTTGTGACATGCGTGTACGTACTATGGTAGGCGGAAGATGCTTTGCAGCTTCATATTTCGCTTCCGGAGGAAGAAATAAATTTGTAAATTATTTCAGGCGTTTGGGACTTCGTTATTTACAAATACATATTTATTCAAAATACGCAAAGATATATTACGCCGGAATACATTCGACATTGTATAAACCTTCGGAAAAAGTTTCTTTTGTTTGTGCCGATAATTTACACAATAAAATTTACGATGTTTCGATAAGAACTCTAATTATGTGTATGCACGAGCATTATGAAGACTGCCCGTGGAGAGAACAGGCTCTTTATACAATGGATTCCAGAAACCAAATGCTTTGCGGTTATTATACATTCAAAGAATATAAATTCGCAAGGGCTTCTCTTAAATTAATGGCTCAGTCAATACGTGATGACAATCTGCTTGAATTATGTTCACCCGCACGTGTTCCGATTACGATACCTTCATTCTCCGCTATATTTCCAACTCAAGTTTACGAATATGTTTTACATTCAAATGATATTGAATTTGCTATAGAAATGCTTCCGTATATGAACCGTATTATAAATATGTTCATATCAAAAATGGATGAAAAGAACGGATTAATTCCCTGTTTTACCGAAAAGGAATACTGGAATTTCTATGAATGGCAGGAAGGGTTGTCCGGTACAATTTTCGGAACTGTTTCCGATGAAAATATAACATACGACGCTCCTCTATGTGCTTTTGTTTCAATGGGTATAAAATCATACGCTGCTATTTTAAATATGCTGGGATATAATGCTGAATATTCATATTATAATGTTATTAATAATTTGTTTATAAAAAATATTGATAAGTTTTTTTGGTCTGAAACAGAAAATGCTTACGCTTCGTTTTTAAATAAAAAAGGAGAATTGAATCATTTTTGTGAACTGACAAATTCGCTTATGGTTTATTCGGAAATAGCTCAGGATAATAAAATTGATAAAGTGCTTGATAAACTTGCAAATAATAAACTTTTGTATGTGACAATAAGCCACAGCATATTTAAATATGAGGCTTTGCTTATGCAGCCGCAAAAATATGCCCGTTATGTTTTTTCTGATATAGCGGATAAATGGGGATACATGCTTTATAACAATGCTACTACATTCTGGGAAACGATAAAAGGAGATGTCGATTTCGGAAACGCGGGAAGCTTATGTCACGGATGGTCTGCCATTCCCGCATATTTTTATTTAAAATACGCGCTTAAATCAGATCCAAAAATTACAGGGATATACGAGTGTCAGAGCTTCACGAATCAATAATTAAATTATTGAATGATAATCAAATAGAATATGCTTCATCCGTTTCAATTGATGACTGTATAATAAATAAAAAATATTTATTGCCTCCGGAAACGAAAAGTGTTATTTTGTTTATTGTTCCTTATTTGCCAAGCAAAGAAATACCCGAAAATAAAAATATATCTATATATTCCGCCGCACCGGATTACCATATATTTTTACGAGATTTATTTGGAAAAATAAATAATAAAATCAAAGTACAATACCCAAACATAAATTTATCATTTTTTTCGGATCATTCACCTATTAAGGAAGTTGACGCAGCCGCAAAAGCAGGAATAGGTATAATAGGAAAAAACGGTTTATTAATAAACGAAAAATACGGAAGTTATGTTTTTATAGGTGACATTTATACATCACAACCGTATGAAACCAAAAATAACCAGTTATCATATTGCAAAAACTGTAATTTATGCGAAAATTCATGCCCTTCAAAAAATAATTGTCTGTCGGCTGTCACGCAAAAAAAAGGTGAATTGAATGAAGATGAAAAAAAACTTATGATAAAACACAATACTGTTTGGGGATGCGATATCTGCCAAAAAGTATGCCCTTATAACAACGATATAAAAACATCACCTATAGATTATTTCAATAAAAATCTTATTTATCATTTAAATTCAAAAATTCTAGGTGATATGACTGAAGAGGATTTTAAAAAGCGCGCATACAGCTGGAGAGGAATTAATATCATAAGAAGGAATATAGAAATATTATATGGAACTCATAAATAGTATAATAAATATAGTAAAAGAAGCGGGTAAAATAATCACAGGAGCTGTATTATTATCGGATGAAATAAACAATAAAGAAGGAAGCGTAAACTTTGTAACGGTATATGATAAAAAGGTTGAAAATTTTTTAATTTATAAACTTCGAAATATTTTACCGGAAGCTATGTTCTACGGAGAAGAAACTAACGATTCATCACTTATAAAAACTGATAAATATTATTTCATAATAGATCCTATTGATGGTACTACGAATTTTATACACAATATGAGGCACAGTGCAATTTCTGTCGGTCTTTTATATAATAATAAAATTATTTGCGGGGTTATTTATAATCCATATACGGAAGAGATTTTTTATGCCGAATATGAAAAAGGATCTTATTTAAACGGCGAAAGGTTATATGTTTATAACAAACCCCTATGTGAATCTCTTGTGGGGTTCGGTACTTCTCCGTATAAAAGAAAATATGCCAACGAAACTTTTGATATGGTAAGCAAATTATTTTTTTGTTCGCATGATATACGCAGAAGCGGTTCCGCAGCTCTTGATTTGTGCAATATCGCTTGCAATAGATTCGGTTTATTTTTTGAAGCGGAATTATCGCTTTGGGATTTCGCGGCGGCTTCTGTTATAATAGAAGAAGCGGGCGGAATTATAAAATCTATGGATGGGAATGATTTAACTTATAATAAATCTTCTTCAATTTTAGCGGCAAATAAACAAGCTTACGATGACTTTATTAAATTATAAAAAATCATAATAAATTATAATAAGTATGCACCTCGATGTTAACAGCTAAAAAGCTTAAACAAAAAGGTGCATATTTTATTTATTTATTGTTTTTTATTGAAGCAAATCTATATAATCTTTTGCCATTTGCAAATCTTTAATAGCTTCAATAGAATCACAGGGAACTTTTGTTCCGCTGCGTATAAAATTAACAAAGTTTTGAGCTTGATTCTTCATTGCGTGAACATGAGGAAGTGTAGGCGACCATGTAATCGGAGTTGAATGTTTTCCATTATCCTCCATGATGGTAACTTTTCCGGGTTTATTTGATGCGAGCGGAGCCGGAAGTTCAATTAATATCCAGCCTCTGTCAAAGGCTATTAAATACTGCTCCTGCCAATCGATGGAATTGAACCAGGGAGACATTTCGATTATCGCAGGAACTCCGGATACACTTTCTGCCACTAGTAAAACTCTGGATTTATCGGCATATTTAACGTTATAATCTTCTCCAAGTAAAAATCTAAGCGCGTTTATCTGATGTATATAATAGTTAACGAAAACATCATATTCTGTGTTTGCAGAATCGTTTTCCCAATATTTTACATTCCCCTCACTGGGCTGTGAAGGATACGGATCATCTGAAAAAATTACACCGTCAAAACCGTTGGCAACCCAATCTCCCGCAGGCATTGTGGAACGAACATATTTAAATTTACCGTATTCACCGGAAGCTTTCCATGAATCCGCTAATTTTTTTCCAAATTCCATAGCCGGATCGCTGCGTTTGTGGTATCCGACCATATGTGTGGTTTTATTCGCAACCGCATCACTTGCAAGTTTTTGTGCAACTTCGACAGATAATGCAAGCGGTTTTTCCGTCATTAAAGGTTTCCCGAATTCGAGAAGCTGAGGTACTACAGATATCATATTTCTGTATTGCTGAGCCGATACAATTCCGTCAAATTCTATGTTGGCTGCTCGGAAACTTTCTATGTCATAAAATACATTTGCTATGTTATATCTCTTCGCAACCGCGTCTGCCATTTTTTTTCTGGCTTCGACTACCGCAACAACTTCAACATCCGGTAATACGACAAAATTTTTTAAATGAGCCATTTGACCCATTCCGCCTGTTCCGAAAAACACTATCTTTACCATTTTATTACCTCAAATATATGTTAATTTTATATTTATAATTGTCCGAATCTTGCGTTTATCGCAAGCGCGGGATCAACCGGAACAGCCGCTCTTACGACATCTTTCGGTATATCAATTACCGGAGTGGCAACAGGAAGTTTACCTTTAAACTGAGGAAGCCATTGCTGTTCTGCAATAAACATTTCGGTTGTCATATCTCTGATTTCTTTTAATGTCAATTTAGCCGATGTCAGAGGATCAAGCGCACATGCCTGCATTGCTTTTTCAGGATCTCCGGTCAAAGCCGCTTCAACTGTCAGCCTTTGTGTTAATATGTTTGTCATATTTAAAGCGGCGCATTGAGCGGGAAGATCGCCTACAAATGTTTGATGTAAGCCTGAACCGTCGGCAAATACTGTCATTTCCGCACAGCAGTCATCGGGTAGATTGGTAATCATACCGTTATTACGTAAATTTCCATTAAAACGGAACAACCGGTTTAACTCGATCGCTTCTATTATGTATGAACCGTATTCTACGCTTCTTTCAGGTAAAATACTGCTTTCATTTGTAAGAACATCAACACCGTTGTATTTTTCTCCGATTATACGGCACCATTTTAAATAAGCTCCGGTTTCTCCTCCGAAATCCGGTTCGTCGCAATAAAGCTTTAAACCGAGTTCATTTTTTCTGAAATAAGGAAGATATTCAGAGAGATGCCCCGTAGATTCGGTCATAAAATAACCGAAATGACGCATAACTTCCCCTCTGACTTTTTCGTTTGCGTAATATTCCGCATGTTCAAATCTTTCGCGTAATTTTGGATACAAATCCTGTTTTTTATGTTTTAAGCTTAAAAACCATCCCATATGGTTTATACCGGCGCAAACATAATCGATATCTTTTTTCGGAACATCAACATATCCGGATATTAAATCAAGAGTAGTCTGTACTCCATGGCATAACCCTACATATTTAATCCCGGTCGTAGAAAGCGCCCAGCAAACCGGAGCCATCGGATTTACATAATTCAATAATAATGCGTCAGGACATAACTTTTTCATATCATCCGCAAGATCTATCATAACCGGAATAGATCTCAAGGCGCGGAATATTCCTCCGGGGCTAAGAGTATCTCCTATACATTGATCCACACCATATTTCAACGGTATTTCAACATCATAACCATACGCTTCTGTTCCCCCTACCTGAAGTGTGCATATTACATAATCCGCACCGCACAAAGCATCGCTTCTATCAGTCGTAACATATGCTTCACAATCAAGATTATTAGCTTTTATAACACGGTCCGCAAAAGCTTTTACGTATTGAGTCCGCTTGGTAGAGGGAGCCATTAATGCAAACTCAACATGTCCAAGCTCAGGAATATTCATAATATCAAGCATTAATGTTTTGCAAAATACAATGCTTCCCGCGCCGATTATTGCTACTTTCATTTATGAACCTCCTAAATATTTTCGTTATATTTATTCATTTTTCATCGTATTTCAAATATTATCCTAAATTTTCAAATAAATATAATCCTTCTTTTCCGGGAGCTACTATATCAAGTTTGCCATTGCCGGTAACATCGGCTATCCACATGTAAATACCGGCACCGCTTCCCTCTCCGGCTTCTCCGAAATCAATTACGTAACGGACAAAACCATTTTTAGTTATTTTAAAATAATATAATCCGCAGGGATCATTATCTCCCGGATCGTTTCCGCAATGAGCTCTGTAACGTTTTCCGGTAACAAGTTCAATTTCTCCGTCTCCGTCTATATCCGCAAGCCATAAATCGTGATATTGCGCGGCAGCTGTATCGATTATATGCTTTTCGAATGATCCGTCAGGTTTCTGTTCAAACCAGAAAAGTCCGTAGCCATGACCGTTTCCGTATATGATATCGCAAAGACCGTCTCCGTTTACATCATAAGCCAGAATCGGAACGGATGCCGCACATTCGCAGTTATATGCGGGCACAAAAGTCCATTTTTCATAAGGACTTCCCTGTTGTTTTAAATAACCATTTGAAAGCAGTATTTCAAGCTTTCCGTCGCCGTCTATATCTCCCGCTCCCATACCATGACCGGAAGGTCCTTCGCCGATTACATATTTAACTAGTTGATTGTTTTCCAATTTATAAAAACATTGTGCTTCTCCGGGAGTATTCGGAACTATTTCGACAACACCATCTCCGTCAAGATCGTAATAGCGTATCGTTTCAATACAACCGCAAAGATCAAGTTCATGAACTGTCCATGGAAGTTCGCCATTGTTTTCTCTCCAGCGGATTCTTTGTCCCCACCATCCGCCTGTGATAATATCAAGTTTACCGTCTCCGTTTACATCAAGCGGATAATCTGAAAAATCATCAAAATATTCACCTGCCGGCATAACATCGCACATAAAAAATTTTTGACGGAAATCGGGTCCGCGGTACCAATAACTACCGCAAACTATATCGCATATTCCGTCTCCGTCCACATCAAACGCAGCCGCAGCCTCAAACGTCCCGCTATCAATTTTAATTTTTTTAAACTTTACCATATTAAATTTGACCTCCGTTTATTTCGGTTTATAAAAGCAGTACGAATAACATTATATTAAAATATTACCGCAGCTATTTATATTACCGTTGTAAAAATGATATTATCACTTATAGATGAGCTTGTCAATCAATAATTAAAATTTAATTGCTTTTTTCTATTGAAAATACATATGTAGTATGATATACTTGTATTGTATTATTTTGTTAAATTATAGTATAGCGCAATAATATATTTAATATAAAATATTTAAATATAAAAGAGGAATTATTTATGAATAGCAAACTCCAAAATATATTAAATGAATATGATAATTCTCCGAATAAAAATCGTCCTTTAAAAATAAGCCACGGATTTCCATACAATAAAAGTATGACAATAACACAAAAACAATCCGCAATAAAAGATAAATTGACAGAATATAAAAATAAAGGTTTCGGCGGAATTGTTACTAATGTAAATTTCGAAAATAATTATTTAAAAAACGAAGAAGAATGGCAGCTATACCGATTCACATTACAAACATGCGCTGAAATGGGCTTGCGTGTTTGGATTTATGACGAACAAGGTTATCCCAGCGGAGGAGCGGGCGGATTAACTCTTGAAAATCATCCGGAATGGCAGTGTCAGGCTGTTGCTATGACATATGTTACGACTAATCCGGGAGAAGATATCATAATAGAATTTCCGCTCGGACACAGCTATATATTAGCGGCTTATTCATATCGTATTTCTTCTCTTGATGAAATTACTGATGATGATGTAAAAAATCCTTATAAAATATATGATTTAAGAAATACTTGTGTCAGTTTAACTGATAAAAACGAAACCGGCGGAAAATTAACAACCGTATGTTTTTTTAGAAAAAATATGTATGAAGGAACACATGCGATACATAATGTATTCCAAAGCCGCCGTTATATTGATGTTGCTAACCGTGAAGCCGTCGCAGAATTTATAAACAACACATACAAACCATACGGAATATATTCAAAAGATTGTGCGGAACCCGAAGCTTTCTTTACTGACGAACCTTCATTCATGGCAGCATATATAAATAAAGGATTGTTTCCGCCCTCTGTTAAAGATCAGTTTGATGAAAGTATGCCTATGTTCGCAAGCGTTAACTGGAGCGAAAGTACGGAAAACCGTTTTATGTCCAAATACGGTTACAGTATAATTCCCTGCCTAATATATTTATTTGCGGGAAAATCGAACAAAGCAATACATACGCGAATAGATTTTCACAGTATTATGAGCGAATTATACGAAGAAAGTTTTTTCTCACAGATATCTGATTATTGCGCAAAAATTAATATTCCGTTTTCCGGTCATATTTTATTGGAAGATGATATCCGTTGTCATGTGGCTTTTGAAGGAAATTATTTTTCCCTGCTCCGTCATATGCACATACCGGGTATTGACATGTTAAACGGAACTCCTGAATTAACCAGAAGAGACGCTTTTACTCCGAAACTTATATCATCGATTGCGCATACCTACAACCGTCCGCATGTTATGAGTGAAGTATCGGCGCATGCACAAGGCGGAAAAGTCACAATGGATGAAATGCTCGGATGTATTACTACACAATATGTTTTGGGAGTTGATGTATTTACATCATATTTCGGAGAGAACGCACTTGTCAGCGATCAATACAACGTTTGGAACGATACAATCGGGCGTATTGATAAAATCATGGGAGGAGGAATACATATAGCTGATATTGCTCTGTATTATCCTATAGAAACGATGCAGGCTTTTTATATTCCATGTGAAGGGCAATTCTTTGCAAATACAGCAAAGCTTCCTGAAATGAACGTTTGTGCCGATAATCTATCGGATATTTATAAATCTTTAATGAACAATCAGCTTGATTACGATTTCCTTGATTATTATGCTATAAAAAGGTCTGAAATTAAAAACAACGAAATATGCGTACCCGGAGGCGAAAAATTTAAAGTTTTGATAATTCCGGCTTGCTATTTAACAAAAGATATGAAATCGATGATTTTCCGGTTATGTAAAAACGGGGTAAAAGTCATTGTATTTAAAAACGAAATGTTTGATTCATATTCAAAAATACCCGAATATTCCGGAGCTGAAATTGTTTATAATACTTCTGAATTAATTGATATAATCAAAAAAACTTTTACATTTACAATTTCATTCAAAGATAATGCGTCTGATGTTCTCTATCTTTGCCGTGAAAATGAAAACGGACGCAATATACTGCTTGTTAATACAAGTAAAAACAAAATATCATCTGAAGCGGCTGTTTGCGGTTTGGGTGAAAAAGTTACGGTTTATGACCCGCGTAATAATGTCGTAAAAGGTGAATATAATAAGAATAATATCGAAATAGAATTAGAATCATACGAATCTGCCGTAATAATTTCATAATGGAAAATATGCCTCTTTATAAAGAGGCATTTATTATAAAATATTTTATATAATTAAAATCGTTTATTTATGTATTCAAGCTGTTATTTTTTACTGTTGGTTATATAAAAAATTTGCAAAGATTTAAATCAAATTGTTCTGCTGCATATATTATATAAATAAAAATCGGGTAAATTGTAAAAAACATTTTCAAATATATTTAAGGAGTGTTTTTATGTATAAAAGAGTAAAAAAAGAATGTATTGCCATGCTGTTGGCAGGCGGTCAAGGCAGCAGATTATATGCTTTAACCGAAAAAAACGCGAAACCGGCTGTTCCTTTCGGAGGTAAATATCGTATAATTGATTTTACCTTGTCAAACTGTATAAACTCCGGAATAGACACAGTAGGAGTTTTGACTCAATACCAGCCTTTGCAATTAAATGAATACATAGATAACGGGCAGGCTTGGGATCTCGACCGTGTTAACGGCGGTATTACCATTTTACCTCCTTACCAAGGAATGAAGCAAGCCGATTGGTATAAAGGAACGGCAAATGCTATTTATCAAAACATTCAATTTATTGATATTTATGATCCCGAATACGTTTTAATTTTATCAGGTGATCATATATACAAAATGAATTACGATAAAATGCTTGAATATCATAAAGAAAAAAAAGCGGATTGTACGATAGCGGTAATTGATGTTCCTCTTTCTGAGGCAAGCCGTTTCGGAATAATGAATTTATCTTCTGACGGAAGCGGAAAAATTGATGAATTCGAAGAAAAACCTAAAAAACCTAAAAGCAACAAAGCATCTATGGGAATATATATATTTAAGAAAGAAAAGCTTGAAAATTATTTAAAAGCTGATGAAGAAGACGAAAATTCATCAAACGATTTCGGTAAAAATATAATCCCTGCTATGCTTAATGCCGGTGAGGGAATGTATGCTTATCCCTTTGAAGGATACTGGAAAGATGTGGGTACAATCGACAGTCTTTGGAGTGCGAACATGGACTTGCTCGGAGATAATCCTGTATTTAACTTACACGACAGAAGCTGGAGAATTTATTCCAGAAATTATGCTCTTCCTCCGCATTTCATCGGGAACAGCGCATCTATAAAAAATTCTATTATAACTGAGGGATGTATAATATACGGCAAAGTGGAAAATTCAATACTGTTCAATACAGTAACGGTTTTAGCAGGCGCTTCAATCACCGATTCTATTATAATGAACGGTACTACTATCGGTTATGACAGCGAAATAAATTACAGTATAATTGATTCAGACGTTGTTATCGGAAACAAAGTAAAAATAGGACTGCCGAAAAAATTATCGGCAGGTGTTACCGTTGTGGGAAGCGAAATCAGTATCCCGAATGAATGTATTATAGAAGACGGAAAAATGATCAACACAAAAAATTTATCAGATATTAAAGAAGGAGATGTAATAAAATGAACGCAGCAGGTATAATTTTTTCCAATTTACATGACAGAAACATATTAGAATTGACAAAAATACGTACTACAGCTTCAATACCGTTCGCCTGCAGATACCGTTTTATCGATTTCCCTCTTTCTAATATGGTTAATGCCGGTATAACAAATATAAATGTAATAGCTCATTATAACTATCATTCATTGATGGATCATATAGGATCGGGAAAAGATTGGGATCTTGCCAGAAGAAGCGGCGGATTAAAAATATTACCTCCAAACATAACGGCATATGCCAATACAAATTCCAATGAGATTTATACTACACGCCTGGAAGCGCTTTTAAATGTGCATTTTTCTATTTCAAATATACCGGAACAATATGTGGTGCTGGCAGATTGCGATGCTATTTGCAATGTAGATATAAACGATATCATTAATGACCATATAAAGAATGAAACCGATATTACAATAGTTGTGCATAAAATGGATATGAACGGAAATATAGCAAAATATAAAACCGCAATAAAATCTGACAGCAACAATAAAATAACCGATATCGCAGTTAATCCTATTAATTATACCGGTGAACACGATGTCAGTGTCGATATGTTTGTAATGTCAACGAAACTTTTAAATAATTTAATTTCTAATGCAATAGCGCATAATTTCAGAAGTTTTACACATGATGTTTTAATGCGTAATATTAATAATTTAAATTTGAGAGTATATCATTATGACGGATATCTCGCTTATATGAGTTCTTTTTCTGAATATTTTAAATATAATATGGATTTAATAAATAATCCGGCAAACAGAAGCGCATTGTTTAATATTCCGCACCGCCCTATATTAACCAAAGTGCGAAATTCTCCGCCAACATATTACGGAGACGGAGCAAATCCGGATAATTCTTTAATAGCTGACGGATGTACAATTTACGGACGGGTTGAAAATTCGATATTATTCCGCGGAGTTAAAATAGGAAAAAACGCGGTGGTAAAAAATTCCATTCTATTCCAGGATACTTTTATTGATGACAATATTAGCTTGGATTATGTAGTTACAGACAAAAATGTAACAATCCGAAATGTAAAAAATCTTGCGGGATGCGAAAAATTACCTTATTATATTAATAAAAAGGAAGATTTATGAAAGTTTTATTTGCTGCATCCGAAGCTTTACCGTTTGCTTCTACAGGCGGGCTTGCGGATGTTATAGGATCTCTTCCCTCCGCTTTATTAAAAAAAGATATTGACGCAAGAGTTGTTATTCCTCTATATAATTCTATACGCAAGGATTTCCGGGCGGATATGGAGTTTTTAGGAAGTATTAATGTAAATTTAGCTTGGAGAGAACAGTACTGCGGTATATACACTCAAAAATATAATGGAGTTCAATTTTACTTTATTGATAACGAATACTATTTTTTCCGCGAATCCATGTACGGAAATTTTGATGACGGCGAAAGATACGCTTTCTTTTCGCGTGCTATACTTGATATAATGCCTTTTATAGATTTTGTTCCGGATATATTGCATACAAACGATTGGCAAACCGCTTTGAGCGTCGTTTATTTGCGCAGAAAATACAATTTGATAGATATATATAAAAAAATAAAATCAGTCCATACGATCCATAATATAAATTATCAGGGATCATATGATATGAAATCACTTTATGATATTTTTGATTTGCAAAAAGAAGACGCACAAATTGTAGAATATAACGGTATGATAAATTTGACAAAAGGTGCAATTGAGTGCTGCGACCAATTAACAACAGTCAGTAAATGTTATGCCGATGAATTATGCTATGAACCTTGTGCGGCAGGTCTTTCCAATATAATAAATCTAAGACGCGGTAAATTTACCGGAATAATAAATGGTATTGATATCGATTATTATAATCCTGAGTCCGACAATGATATTTACAAACAATTCAATTCAACCAACATAGAAAATAAAAGCATAAACAAAAAAACACTGCAGGCTTATTTAGGACTTCCGCAAACCGATTCTCCAATGATATCGATGATAACGAGATTGACAAATTTAAAAGGACTTGACCTTGTCAGGTGTGTTATTGAAGAATTGCTTTATTCTGATATACAATTTGTAATGCTCGGAACCGGAGAAGAAGATTACGAAAATTATTTTTCCTGGCTGATGTCGAAATATCCTTTAAAAGTAAGTACCATATTAAGATTTGATAAAAAATTATCAAAGCAGATATACGCGGGTTCAGATATATTTTTAATGCCTTCCATGACAGAACCGTGCGGTCTTGCTCAAATGATAGCTTCGAGGTACGGCACTGTTCCGATAGTACGCGAAACCGGCGGACTTTACGATACAATCCGTTATTACGACAATAAATCAGGTGAGGGAAACGGATTTACATTCAAAAATTTTAATGCTCACGATATGTTATATACAATTTATCAGGCAATTGATTTATATAAATACAGCAACGAAAAATGGATAGAATTATCAAAAAAAATAATGAATATTGATTTTTCCTGGGATGTTCCCGCAAAAGAATATATTGAGCTATACAATAATTTATAAATTTTTTATGATATTGTTCGGAGGACCTTGTGGCTTCATACAATAATTTATTAAAACAGGACATGGATCTGCTTTCAAAAATTGCACAGTATACAAGCCCGGAAAATATACCTATATCTTTTGTATATAGAGAAAAAAAACATTACGGCATCCCTAAAAATTATAAAACATCTGTTAAACGGGAATTTATCGACAGTAACATAACTAAAACAACTATAAGCGGAAAAAATGATGATGGTTTGATAATAATTGCGGAATATATAGAATACCGTGATTTTCCCGTGACGGAATGGGTCGCTTATTTTAAAAATACATCGGATAAAAACAGTGAAATAATATCGGATATAAAAATTATAGATTATAATTTTAAAGGAAATAATCCTGTTTTATGTCACGGCAACGGTGATACCTGCAACCCTCTGGGATATGAGTTTTGGGATGAAAATATAAAAGGAAACGAAATAACTATTCATCCGCTAGACGGAACTCCTTGCAACGGAGCTTCACCTTTTATGAAAATAACTTTTGACGATTGGTGTTTCAGGATAGGTATAGGATGGCCTGCTTTATGGGAAGTATCTGTTTCGGCGGAAAATGACGGAGTTCGTTATAAACTTGGGCAAAAACGCTGTAATATGTATTTGCTTCCGGATGAATGTATCCGAACTCCCCGTGTTAATTTTATGTGTTATACGGGCGGTGAAGATCATGGGCGTAATTTATGGCGTAAATGGTATCTGGCACATATTCTTCCGCGTGAACATGGTATCCCTTTGCCTCCGAAACTTTGTCTTCATACTTATCTGGCTGATAATAAACCGGAATTTACAGGAGCTACGGAAGAAAATCAAATTTCCGGAATCGATAATTATATAAATGCAGGATATAAACCTGATATCTGGTGGATTGACGCGGGATGGTATCCATGTGATTTTGACTGGCCGCATACCGGTACTTGGATACACAACGAAAAGCATTTTCCGAACGGTCTTGATCCGGTAGGACAGAAATGTGATGATAATGATATACAGCTTCTTTTATGGTTCGAACCGGAGAGGGTAAGAATCGGGACAGAAATAGATTTAAAATATCCGGATTGGTGTTTAAAAAAAGGCGAAGAAGACAAAGGCGACAGATTATTAAATCTAGGTAATCCCGATTGCTGCGAATGGCTTATTGATCATATTGACAATTTAATAAAACGTTATCATGTGCGTATATACAGACAAGATTTTAATTTTAATCCTCTTGATATTTGGGAATACAACGAAGAATCCTGCCGTATAGGAGCTATAGAAAATGCTCATGTTTCAGGATATCTTCATTACTGGGATGAACTTTTATTTAGAAATCCGAATTTATGGATTGATTCATGCGCTTCAGGGGGCAGACGCAATGAAATGGAAACATTGCGCCGTGCCGTTCCGCTGCATTATACAGATGTAGGCTATGGTGAACATCCGATAAAACAAAAACAACACCGTTTTCATTTTGAATGGGTACCGTATTTCCGTGCTCATACAATGAACTGGGATAACGAAAACGGCGATTATATAAACGGAGGGAAACCGGTAGATTTATTTGCTTATCATAACGCGCTTACTCCCGCCGTAACATCGATGATTGAACATAACGCTGTTTCCGAGCAATTTGATTTGGCAAAAAGATTTGATCCGATATGGCGCAAAGCGGCTGAAATAATGCTAAGCGGTGATTATTACCCTCTGACCGAATGTAAAAAAGATCCTGCCGACTGGTATGCCTTCCAATTTAATGATTCCCAAAAAAAGATAGGATTTATTCAAATAATACGCAATACAAAAACAGAAACGAATATATTTAAAACAAAAATATTCATCGGAGAAGAAGCTGAAAAATTCGAATTTGAAAATATGGAAACCGGAATTATATTAAATTATAATTCTTATGGTTTAAGAGATGGTTTTGAAGTTTCAATTCCTCCGCGTTCGGGTGTAGTTTGGTTTTACAAATATTAAATTTTAAATTTATATTAAATTAAAAAATAAAAAACTCGTTTGCAAATTTTGTTTATATATAAAAATATATAAATTGCTTTCGAGTTTTTTTATATTCTCTTGAAATGCTTAAAAATTTTCGCGGAATTTATTTTAAATTATATCATAATTATATTACTAACTTCGATTATTCCGGAAACAATATTTATTTTAACTTCACTTCCCTTTTTATTAACCGTTCCGTAACCTTTATCAGTTGAAATAAACACCACAAAATTTTCAATGTCTTCTTTGACAAATAAAGTTTTGCAAACAGCGTCATACCTAACTCCAGTCATACCGCAAAGCAATGAATAACTTGCCATAGCTCTTGCATACCAGTGACCGCATTCAATTTCATTATATGGATTGCGTTTATAGCCATCATAACGGTTTCTTGCACCCTCTACAATATCAGTACATTCTTTATAAAATCCGTATGAAGCGAGATGTGCTGCTACTTGATACTCGATTCCTGTCCAAACTTCATTGCTGTAAGGAAAAGGTAAAGTCGGCATTGAACCGTGAGGCCATGAACATAAGAGCAAACCTGCTTCATCTCTCATTGCAAAAGCCGGACGCTGAGGATTGCTGTGTTCGGATAAACTTTTTCTAAAATTGTATTTATACACGCAAAGCAAATGTGATTTTACTTTTTCGGGATCTAATATATCACCGAGACCGCACATTTTAGCCATCCAGCAACCGATTACTCCATCAGATATGCATCCTGTTCCGTATTGATAACGCGGACCTTCTTTTTTAATTACTTCTGCTGTTTCCGCGGGAACTCCCCTCAACGCCAGCTCTGATGAAGCGTGTAAACCTTCAAGCATAACCTTTTGATAAAAATACTCGCCGTTCCATAATTCTGTTTCACAATATTTGCGTCCGGCTTCATAAATTCTTTTATATTTTTCACCGCTATATCCAATTTCATCACAAATCAAATACATAGCACGCAACGCACCTAAATAGAATGAAGTACACATACCGTCAGGACCCCAAAATTCTATATCATATGTGTTATGATGAGGCTCTATTAAAACACCTATTTCGTCCGGATCCCACGTTTTAATACAATAATCTATACTTTCGCACATACGTTTAAATATTTTTCTCAGCCACATTGTATCTCCGTATGTTTTCCATTCGCGGTAAGCTTTCATAATTCCGCCGAGTTGTCCGTCGGAAGCCGCATGAAAATTATGTATTGCAGGAGTTATAGGTATATTACTGCGGAAAGTTTGATGACCTTCGTTGTTTTGTGATATAAAGAATTCTGTTTCTCTGAGCGAACGTTCAAGCGAAGGAAAAAGACTTGACAAAGCGAAAGCATAATTCCAAACATGGGTACAGCTTCCGTGACAGCATCCGTTGTTATCGCAGCAGCCTTCCCAAGCCCATAATTTACCGTCATTCTGACGCAATACAGTAGGTGATTTTAAAATAGATAAATTAGCTGCCACCGCTTCTATAATACTATCCGGAATAGTCATGCTATAAAATGTATCAGAAAACTTTTTAGATTCATCTCTTAAAAAGATATAGTTTTTAGTAAAATAATTATTTACTTCATCAATACATCCGAATATGCTGCTGTACCAAGGAGAATAAAATTCCGAAGCGTTATCGCACATACCCTCGGGGCAATCGCAGATTTTATCAATTTCACCTATTTTCAATTGTGAATTCGGAACATACCAGCATAATTTAATTACAATTATTTTAGATTCTCCGGGATTTAATTTAAAAGGAACATATAGTGAACTTCCCATTCCGTTATCTTCGTTTTCCGGGTAAGGAACATTAGATATAACATTTCCTTCCGAAATATTACGCCATAACGCTGTAAGCGGATCCCACCAACCGCTGCGAAGCCATTTGTTGTCAATGTTTAATTCAAGTTCTTCGCATGTTACAGAAAACCATTTTCTAATACCTTTACTTTCTTCCGGAAGTATATTTTCAACGATAAAACCGTTTTTTGTTTGCTTATAAATACGGCGTTCCCCGCGTTCGGAAGAAGCTAATATGTCGTTTGTTACATGATATGAAAAAACCATATCCTGTATCTCTTCGCTGTTGTTTACAAATTTATATTCAAGAGCAGCAACCGGAAGCGAAGAATTATCAGCATCGCAGGGTATAAAAGGACTCCAGCCTGTAACGGACGATTTAACAGGAACTTTATCGTCAATTAATTCAACATCCGCAAAAGGAAAATACGATTTGAAAGAGCTGTTTGAAAATCTGGTTAATCCGTAATTTTTACCGGACAAACCGTTCCCCGCGCCCTGAGTGTTACCGAATATTTTATACCATGGAATAGGACCCTCCAAAACACGCGAAGTTTTTTTTGTATGAATAGCCGCGAAGATATTAGGCTCAAAATAAACCTGCGGACGATTATCGATAGAAACGGAAGTGAGCATACCATTCCCTCCGAGACAAATCATTCCCGCACCTATTCCGCCCATAGGAAATCCTATTTGCGAAGACATCTCATCTTGATAAATTTTATGCTGCATAATATTTAACTCCGTACAATAAAAAATGATAAATATAATATACTAAATATATAAGGAAAATACAAGATATTTTATTATATAAATATTATTTTATCAGTATTAAAAAATTATATTGACAACTATAGTAAAACTATGATATAATGCTTAGCGTTGAGCAAAACATACATCCGGAGAGATGGCTGAGCTGGTCTAAGGCGCACGACTGGAAATCGTGTGTTCGGTTAATCCCGACCGAGGGTTCGAATCCCTCTCTCTCCGCCAATTTTTGGTAAATGCGAACCC
>JAVBPA010000101.1:0-5473 GCA_031549925.1 Eubacteriales bacterium | reverse complement strand
TACGTCTGATAATTCCCGCGCTTTCCGCAAAATTAAGCAGAGAAACGGTTTCACCCGGACGCACTTTATCAAACGCATGACCTTTGGCTCCGAAATTTTCACCCGCGGAAGCCCCCTTTTTAGCAAACGGATTTTCAAAACACGACCATCTTGTTTGTTCATTTGTCTTTTTATAAAGCTTTGACATCTTAATCCCTCTTGATATATATATTGTAAAACCGCTTATGAGCGGTCATTTTTATTTTCGATTCTCCACTTGACAATTTCTGTTATAAGTTCATAGTCAATCGGTTTGCTGTACGGAAATTGTATTGCTCCTTTTGACGTTTTATATTCTGTCAGCCTTTCCGCAAAGTTTTCCATTGCTTCATTCCCCGGATATATTCCTACATGATTTTTGTGGGCCGCAAAATGTATTATGTTTTCTTTATCCCAAAAAGTCGGCATTTGCCACGAAAGTTTTTCTGTTACATCGGGCGCCGCAGCTTTGATTGTTTCTCTGATTTTTAACAGAATAGGGCGTATTTTTTCTTCTTGTTCGTTTATATAAATACCTATAACATCGTTTTCCATAAATAATATCCTCCTTATATAAAAACGGAAATGGGGATGCGGGGATACGAGGGATGCGTTTGCTTTTTTGTAAAAAAGTAACAAAAAACATTTGTGATTTTTTGCTTAGCGGTTATACCACTGGGCTTGTGTAGAATAAAGGCGTGCATATTCAGAGTTGTTTTTGAGGAGATCATCATGCGAACCGTCTTCGATTATATTACCGTTTTGAAAAACCACTACCCGGTTTGCGAGGGAAGCGACGCTTATACGGTGAGTAACTACAATTACTGTTTTATTTTCGGTCATGGCAATATATTTTTTAAAGATTTCGGCTTCCGCGATAGGGTCAAGATTACTTGTAGGTTCATCAAGAACAATAAAATCACGTTTACGATAATAAGCGCGTGAGATTGCAAGCTTTTGCCATTGTCCGCCGGAAAGATCTGTTCCTCCGTAATTCTTACCGAGCAGAGCGGATTTATCGGCACCTGAAAAACCCGAAAAATCGAGAGCTTCATCTATTTCGGATTCGTTTCGTTCTCTTTTCACATCTCCTAAAAATACATTATCGGCTATTGTAAAAGTTTTATACATAGCGGGGTCCTGAAAAACTCCCGATTGCAAATTATATTTATTTGAAAAATCCGTTTCGTTTATATTTATATCATTTATAAAAATATCACCCTCTGACGGAGCTAACATACCCATAAGGAGCTTGATAAATGTAGTTTTACCAGCCCCGTTTTCTCCGACAAAGGCTACTTTTTCACCTTTTTTAATTGTAAAATTAACATTCTTTATACGGTATTCGTCGGTTAACGGATAACGGTAGGAAATGCTTTTAGCTTCTAATTTTTCAATTTCGGAAGAAACGTTTGATTGCTGTTTTGATAGTTGTTCGCCCAAATCGATAAGTTCAAAGAATTGTGCGGATTCGTTTTTCTTTGATATAAAATTCGCGGCTGATCCAAAAAGCTGGGATGTGCTTCCTATCAGAGTGCTTATCAGCACAAGCACTGCCCCGAGTGCTCCGAGCGAAAGTTTACCCTGAGTCATAAGTATAATTGCAAAGACATTTGCTGCGATATTGGCTATATTCGTTATTACTCCGCTTATTGTTCCGAGCAGAAAAATGTTCATTTGATTTTTCTTTTCTCTTATAACATAATCATCTGCTAAAGATTTCCATTTTCCGAAGAAAAAATCAAATAAATTAAGAGCTTTAACTTCTCTTGATGATGAACCGAGAAGCACACCCTGATAATAACCGGCTTCTCTCAAAATTTTACTATTATCGCGTGAAAATTTAAAATTCAATTTGTTGCCTGCATAAGTGGTGTAAAGCGTAGGCAGGGGAGCAATGAGCACAATAAGGCATAAAAGCGGATTGAAAATAAAAAGTGAAGCGGCTACCGTAACGACCGAAACAATCATTGCGATAATAGTATACCCTCCGAGTATAACCCCTCTTTGGAGAGAGCTCCATTCTCCTCCCATCGAATTAAAGCTTCGGTTTATTATATCGTTTATTCTAGGAACTTCCATATAATCGGGGTAAAGCTTCGAAATTTTTTTCAGCATTTCGGACTGAAATTTTTCCTGCAGGCGGTGATCCTGCACTTTGCTTAAACGTTCGATATCCTCCCCGCCGTAAAGATACCGGTTTATTAAATTTGCAACAAAACCGATAAGCCAATACAAGATAGCAAGTCCGAAAAGCGATATCAGCTGCGTACTTTGGTTTTCAGCCGTAAGGTAACCGTTTGCATTGTCAATATATTTTCCCCATATGAACGCTATTATAGGATTTATAAAACTAAGTATTACGGAAAGTGATAAAAAAATTCCGCACATTATTTTTGCCGAAGAAAAAACATATTTAAAAAGACGGAGCAAATACGATAATTTAAGAGGATTTTCTTTTAATATATCAGTTTCAAAACCTGCTGTTTTATCCTTAAATTTTATTTCATACAGAGGTTTTTCTTCTTTTCCTGATTCTTTTTTCTTTTTTTTGTTTTTATCCTTCATTAACGTCCTCCTCTTTTACTCCTTTAGCATACCATTGTTTTTGCGCGCTGAACATTTTTGAATAAATCCCCCCGGTATTCATAAGAGCTTCGTGAGTACCCGATTCTTTTATTATTCCTTCGCTTATAACAAAGATGCGGTCGGTTATCATAGTCGACCCTAAGCGGTGCGTTATAAAAACCGCGGTTTTGTTTTCCGTCATAGATGCGAATTCATTGTAAAGTTCAGCTTCTGCCATAGGATCAAGCTGTGAAGTCGGTTCATCCAGCAGCAGTATAGGCTTATCTCCCATGAACGCACGGGATATTGCGATTCGCTGCCATTGTCCGCCCGATATATCCACTCCTCCGTCAAAATCACGTCCGAGAAGAGTATCGTAGCCTTTTTCATATTTTTCTGAAAATTCGTCCGCTTTGCCTTTTTGCGCGGCTTTTTTAATTTTATCCAAATTGCCGATTTCTTCGATACTTCCGATACCGATGTTTTCTCCGATTGATATACTGTAACGCGGGAAATCCTGAAAAACCGGTCCGAATATTTTTGTACGCAATTCAAGCGGATATTCGCAAAGCTTTTTCCCGCCTACAAGTATTTCTCCGCTGTCGGGTGTGAACAATCCGAGCAGCAGTTTAATCATTGTCGATTTACCCTCTCCGTTTTCGCCCACAATTGAAGCTTTCTCGCCGTTGTTGATTTTAAACGAAAGACCTTTTAAAATATCTTTTTCAGTTCCGGGGTATTTAAACCAAACATCCCGGAATTCTATGTCAAAGGTTTTCGGAAATTCTTTTTCCGATCCTGTGGGTTCATCGGATAATTTAAAAAATTTATCATAATAATCATAAGAATTTATATGAAAAGGAGCCCATTTGAAAATAAAAGAAAAGCCTGAGAGAGAACTGTAAACTCCGCTGAACATCAATGATGTTATAGAAATAAAAAAGCCTATTGTCATTTGTCCGCGGACAAACAGTATTAAAATCAATATAACATTTACTATGGAAGCTATTTTTGTTATATTTCCGCCCAGCAGTATTTTACGCAGATTTTTGAAGTAATAACGTTCGTAATCTTTATTTCTTTCATTAAGCCTTGTTTTGTATGTATCGATTAAATAATCGGAATTTCCGAAAAGCTTTAATTCCCGAAAAAATTCTCTGGAACGCAGATAATAACCGAGAGAACTGTACATCCCCTCTTTTTTCCAATAAGTTTCAAGCTCCGTATATATGTTGTAATTATTTTTGGATGATAAATACGTTTCAAGAATAAACGGAAGCAGAACTGTCAAAAGCAGCCACCACCGCACACCGAATATATAAGCGAGAGTTCCTATGCTTGCAATAGTCGAAGTTATCCAGTAGTTTACATACATCGGCCATAAATGACGCGCGGAATTTTCGGCTCTGTTATATGCTTTATCTATTATTTCGGCGGATTTTTCATTTTCAAAATGTTCATACTTCATAGTTTTTAATTTTTTCAGCATCCGTTCTCTATAAGCCGTCCTTAGAATAAGAAGCGAACGCGGATTAACATAATTCCATATAAATCCGTCCAAAAGAGTCGGCAATAACGCAATAATTATAAACAAAACAATATATACAAAATAATCCGTAAATGTCATATCTCCGCGCGCAACCGCTAATCCGTCGTCAAATATATGCTGATTAACGTATACCCCCAATGGAGTCAGCAAACCGCTTAAAACAGAACATATAAATGTCAGAACAACCATAATGGGTGCATTTTTAAAAATTATACCCAGCAAATCCCGATAAGCAATCAGTATCCTCTTCATATTACTTCTTTCCTGCCAAAGGAAGGGTTATATTATTATTTAATTAATCCTCAACAAGCTTCGGACATTCTTTATGGTTTTTATAAGCGGAAATATATTGTTTCAGCCATTGATAATATGTATCACCGTGACCGCCCTCCATAGGCTCGATGTCACGGCTGTATTCCGGATTGTAGTTGTCGACAAAGCGATTATTTTCACCGCGCTGAGCTACCCATTCGTTCCACCATGTAACCGTTACCACTTTAGGGCGGGCGTCAAAAGCGTTTTTCCATTGCTGCCAAAAAGTTTTGCCGCCTTCTCTGCCGTGAGCCGTAGGCTCTGTCATATAGGTCTCCTGCATTGCGACACATACGCAGATTTGTTCGTATTTTCCGCTGCTGTCTTTGCAGGGAGTATTTTTTATCTGTAAAAATGACCATTCCGAAACACTTTTTGTATCTCGGAGCCCCCACATAAATCTTGAGGTAATTTTATCATTCGGTTCCTTTACCTCCGTTGTCGTTAAAAAGAAAGGAAGTCCGTCCCAATAAACCCAGCATTTTTGATATTTCGTATTAGAATAAAATTTGTCATAAACCGCGTTGACAACATCCCAGCCGTTAGCGGACGAACACCAAACAGCGGCGCGCGGTACCGTGAGCCCTTCTTCAATCATAGCCGCCATTGTGTCAAGAAGAGCTTCAAGAGGACGGTCTACCATATCATCCCAATAACTGGTCGCTTTCCATGAAAGGGAGGAGTTTGTGCTGTCAATAATTATAAAATCGATTCCGGCTTCTGCAAGCTGCGTCATATGCGTGCGTATAACTTCGCGGTCGGTGCTTCTGTAATAACCTATAGCAGGTTTCCCCCAGTAATGGAATGCGTTTATTCCTCCCCAATCGGATTTACCCGCCAAAATTTCGCTTATGTTAGGAGGATTTATATTTCCGTTCGCATCAATATTAGCGTCAATTACCGGATCAAACCATGTGCTGTAGCAAATGGATACAAGATCGGTTTTCCCCGATATATCAAATAGTTCGGTTTGGGCATAAACTGTTTTGTTCAAATTTTCAGGTACTGACATAATGTTAATCTCCG
>JAVBPA010000040.1:0-14210 GCA_031549925.1 Eubacteriales bacterium | reverse complement strand
ATCAGCCGGAAGTATTTTATACAAAGCGGAAATAAATGATAAATGATTGTCCATGATAAATTTTATTCTGCGATGCAATAAAATATAACGGACGGCAATAAAAAAAATACGGGAAGATTTTTTAGTTATTACCCGTATTTTTATATAATTTATAAATTGTGAAAATCTACAGCGATACAAAATTTAACTATTTGTTTTCAATATAATATTTTTCAATACTTTCTCCGATACTTTTCCTTACCGAACTAAATTCATCCGCGTTTTTTGTATATATAACAATAGAAGTTGTAATCTGTTCTATTTTTTCATTTACCCATTCTTTTCCGAACAATTCCTCGGCTAAAACAAACAAATCAAAATCTTCAATTCCATCCCTGACTGCTTCAAGACGCAATGAACCGCAAGCTCCTTCAATACCGGCTTTGTTGCCGTTGTATAAAAGCGAACCGTCTCCGAAAACAGTTTTGCTCAAAAACGGAACTGTCATCATCGATTCCCATGGATCGGAAACATCTCTCCAATAATTAGCTCCCCAATATAAAAATCCATCGACATTGCAGTATTTTTGCTGCCAAAATAAAAGTCTGTGCTGTATCCCATCCATGTCTACAAACAAATTACAATAAGGATCTCCCGGTTCCCAGCAAACATACCACCACAACCGGTCGCCTTGTGCTTTCCGTTGTTCCATCCTGTCGCCGAACTTCGGATATTTTCCAAGCTGTACTTTTGTATATATATTCGAGGATATAAACATATAAGATTTCGGACACCAAACATTGGTAATTCCTGTCATAAAATCAATTTGATCTGTATCACTGTCATAATCGATATCCAAAAAGAAAGGAGTAACCATTTGATAATCGGGGTATAAAAGACGAATGCGTTCCGCTATTTCAGCGAGCTGGTCAAGCATTTCAACACTCGTAGGCTCATCAAGCGGATAAAAAACGCCTTTTGCAAACCACTCGGGGTTAGACGAAAGCTTTTTATGGTATGCACGTATTATATCGTCATCTTCGCTGTAAGGAATTACAAAGGTATTTACCCGTGGGTCGTTTAAGTATTGATCCGCTCTTTCATCAAGGATATCATAAGGAAGATAATAAGCACATACTTTATAATCAAGCATGAGATCATAATATTTACGGTACATATCATCGAGCGCCTGACCTTCTATATTATGCATTTTTGCTATAAATTCGGGATAAAGTCCGACTGCCGTCGAGCAAGCCGATTTTTCCGGAAGCGAAAAATCCCATACATGCACATTAACAGTTTGCACAGCAAGTTCTTTTCCGTTATTTGCAATCAAAGATGCTTTTACGGTGTGTACACCCGCTGAAGTTTCATTTCCGGCGGAAAATCTGAGAAGAAAAGTTAAGTTGCTGTTTTCTTTCAAAGTAAAACCCGCTTTTGCGGGAGCAAGAGGATCGGGATAGTATTTATTCTCTTCTGTTTCAATATAATATTCCCTTAAAATTTCGCAATTCAAGTTTTTATCAAGTCCGGTAATTTCGATCGAACAGCCTGTTTGTTCGGTTTCAGAATTAAATATTATCTGGCAGGATTCGCTCTCTCCGCGCGCCATGTATATATCATATTCCGACCCGAATACATTTGTTTCGGTGTCAGGCTGTATTTTTTCAAATGAATTTGTACTCCATGATTTTACCATAGTGTTTATCTCCGATTCGTTTTTTTTATTATCCGTTGAGGTTTCCCTTTCAGAATAATTCGTTTTGCAGGATTGCAGTAAAATTATTGATATAAATATAAAAGCGGTAAACAATATAATTTTTATGAGTTTCAGCTTGTTTGTAAACGGCAATTTACGCAGCATTTTTTTCATACGCTTTTATAACCTGATCAAGTCCGCTTTGGGCACTTTTTATGCTTGAATCATATTTCGAAGCAAAATTATTTGATTTCCCCGCGACCAACCCTCTGAAAAGCCAGGGCATACCCGATATATTTGCGGAAAACAGAGTTACGAAATCAAAATTGCGTCCTTTCATGATAATATCAACCATTTCTATTGATTCAGTGTCACGCGCAAACTTATTTTGAAGAGCCTGTTCATAATAAACCGGAAATACCGTTTTATGACTCTGCGCGTTTATAGCTTCGGTAATTATGGAAATCATTTCAAGATTCTGTGCTGTTATCGGTACACCGAGAACCGAATAATTGTCCATAGCCCCTGTCATATATATTTCCTGGTTATCATCATATTTCGGATAAGGAAGAATTGAATAATCATCTTCCATATCTCTGAAAGTTGAAAAAGCGTTTCCGAGCCAAGTGGTAGTAAACATTGCATTCCCGTTTTTAAAAACTTTTATCGGTTCGTTGGCATCTGCCGGAATATATGATCCTGTTCCTCCCCAATACAGATCATTTACAATTTCAACGGCTTTTATAGCTTTTTCTGTTTTGAATACGATTTCGGGTACATTATTATCGTCACGCCCGATTATCGGTATATCAAAAGCAAAAGTATAAACGTCAAGGTTTGTAGCGGTTTCAGCCGTAAATCCGTAAACATCCCCGCTGTCACGCAGGCTGTCTCCGTTCGCATCCGAATAAACGTCGCGTACAATTGATATAAACCTTTCAATCGTCCAGTTTCCGTCTCGTATTTCCTGATATATATCGCCTATAGAATTATTTTCTCCTATTCTCTTGTTATAAAAGATTCCGTATGTAAGCTTCAGCGCTGTGATACACATATCTCCGACTACTGCGTACAGAGCGTTTCCCACTTGAAATTTTGAATTTATTCCGTTTATCCACCAAGGTTTTGTAAAATCATTGTATTCCATGTTGAGCCAGTTCAAATATAAACCTTCGGTAATTATCGGACCGCTTGTAAAAACATATGTCGCTGCCAAATCAAAGGCGTCATCTGATGCGCGGATGGTCTTTTTCACATATTCAACATGAGTGTTTCCGTCGTCCGCGTTTGTTATAACGGCTTTTATTTCCGTATTGAACCGTTCCTCAACGGTGCGGTTACGCAAATACAATTCGTCGTTTAAAATTTCTCCGTTTTCTTCTTCTGTCCATACTTCCTCAAGAGCACCCATTCTAGTAGCCACACGGAAAGCCATTCCGTCAAATTTTATATTGGGAAGATTATCAGGGATTGCTTTTCTTTTTTCCATTTCGCTTGCCGTTTCTTCTGCTGCGGATGTTTCGGAAGTATCTCCGGATACCGGATTGTCAGCATCTTCTTTTTTTTCGGCGCAGGAAAATATAAGAGGTATAATCATTAACAACACTGTTATAAAACAGAAAATTCTTGTTTTAATTTTCATCTTTTTTCTCCCTTTTATAAGTATATTAAATTTTATCCGTTTCTGTAAAAAAGTTATAATTTAATTTTGAAAATATGTTCTTACATATTCGATTATAAATAACATATTATTCAAAGTCAACAATAATAACAATTTTTTATATTATTTTAGTTTTGCAAATAACACTTCTATAAAAATGTTTTTTATAGAGAAAGATAATATACATACTGATAAAAATTTATATTTGCTTTTATTGTTTATTCAGAGCCGTGTTGAGTATTATAATTATTAAACTATTGACAGAACATAATATATAAAGTAAAATAAAAACCGTTCGTTTTAATACAGTATTATAATAAAAAGACCGGAATGATACAATTATGAAAAAAAAGTTTTATATAGGAGATATCGCACGTTTAGGAATCAGCCTTGTTATAATATCCGTAATTGCTTTTATAATGATATTTATGCGGGTTTCGATAAAATATTATGACAACACTTTGAGGGCTTCATCACTTTTTTTTAAAGCAACCATTTCATCGAAAAATATTAATGAAGTAAAAATCACAGATACTTGGGATTTCGGTAAACGCACTCTCGGAACAGATACATTCTTTACCCGTTCAGGTAAGTTTACAAACGAATACGGAAATTATCAATTGTGCGCGTCAAGATATTCAAAGCGTTTTCTGTGTGTTTTTCATTCAAGCGGATTGCTGGTGCTTGGTTTTGACAGTATAACGGAAGCGGAAAACATTTATGATAAACTACTTTCACAAATAGAAGGAAAAACATAAAAATGCCTGAAATAAAATTAGGATACGGACAAGGGTTTGTCTCTGTATCCGTTGACGATAACAATTTACTCGGAATATTAAACCAAAACAAAGTCGAATATTTACTAACAGGAGAAGAAGAAGTCCGCCGTTCGCTTGAATATCCTACAGGAACAAAACGTTTGGGTCAGCTTGCTTTCGGCAAAACAAATGTGGTTATTATTACGAGCGATATCACAAGACCATGTCCTTCATATAAAATACTGCCTTCGGTTTTAGACGAATTATGTTCAGCCGGAATTGAAACAGAATGTATAACGATTGTTTTCGCCACCGGAAATCACCGAAAACAAACATGTGAAGAAATGAAAGCTCTGGTAGGCAATGCTGTATTTTCACGTATTCGTTGTATCGACGCGGACAGTTCCCAATGCGTACGAATGGGTACTACTTCAAGGGGAACTCCCGTTGACATTTTCCGTGAAGTCGCATCTGCCGATTTGCGTATTTGCATCGGCAATATCGAATATCATTATTTCGCGGGATACAGCGGAGGATACAAAGCAATAATGCCCGGTGTTTCAACCTCCGAGGCAATAGCAGCAAACCACCGTTTAATGACGGATCCGAGAGCAGCCGCGGGTATAATTCATAAAAACCCGGTAAGAGAAGATATTGAAGAAGCGGGTTTGTATTGTCCTGTTGATTTTATTGTAAATGTCGTACTCGATGATAACAAAGAAATAATTTTCAGCTGTGCAGGTGATCCGATTGCCGCTCACCGTGCGGGTTGCGAATTTTTAGATAAATTATATTCGGTCGCAATTCAAAAAAAGGCGGATATTGTAATCACTTCCGCCGGAGGATTTCCGAAAGACCAAAATATGTATCAAGCGCAAAAGGCTCTTGACAACGCAAAAAACGCCGTTCGGGACGGCGGGATCATTATTTGGGTTGCAGAATGTACAGAAGGTCTTGGAGAACAGGTTTTTTCGGACTGGATGACCGGACACGATAAAAGCTCCGATATGATTTCGCATATTGAAAATGAATTTATATTAGGCGCTCATAAAGCGGCCGCAATCGCAATGGTTTTAGAAAAAGCAAAAATATTTTTAGTATCATCACTTGAACCTGATTTTGCCGAAAAGATATTTTTATCTCCTTATTCTTCTGTCAAAATAGCGTATGATAAAGCAAAAAGCATTATCGGAGATAATGCTTCGGTTATTGTGATTCCGAACGGAGGATCTGTTCTTCCTGTATTAACAAACACCAAGCCTCCGGTAATTTGAACTTATTTAAGCAACAAAACACATCGGCGAAGAGGGAAAAAGCAAAAGCTTTTTTGTTACTTTTTAAGAAAGTAAGCGCACCGAGCATCTCCGCCGGTACATAAAATCTGCTGTCTGTCAGGATTCAAAATCATTTTTGTTTAAATTATTCTTTAAGTGTCGGTTTATTTTTTCAAAAATATCAAATGAATAATCATTTTCCATAAGTTCAATCATACCTTTGTCGCAAAGAGCGGCGAGGCGGGGATCAAACGGTATTTGGGCGAGTACGGGGATTTCCAATTCTTCGGCTGTTTTGTGAATTTTACTTTCACCGAATACTTCTATCTTTTTTTGGCAATCCGGACATGTTATATAACTCATATTTTCGACGATTCCAAGTACCGGAACATTCATCATCTTAGCCATGTTATAAGCTTTTTTGACTATCATAGAAACAAGATCCTGCGGAGTTGTCACGATAATAACCCCGTCAAGTTTTATCGACTGAAAAACTGTCAGAGGGACATCGCCTGTTCCGGGAGGACAGTCTACAAACATATAATCAACATCACCCCAAACAACATCAGTCCAAAATTGCCTTACAACTCCGGCTATAACCGGTCCTCTCCATACAACAGGCTGAGTTTCTTTTTCAAGCAGGAGGTTGACGCTCATAACTTCGATTCCGGTTTTGGAGCTTAAAGGATACATTCCTCCTGCCCCTCCGGAAACTTCGCCTTTAATACCGAATATTTTCGGAGCGGAGGGTCCGGTTATATCGGCATCAAGAACAGCTGTTTTGTATTCCGCGCGGGCAGCTTCCACCGCAAGCATTCCGGTGACAGAGGATTTTCCGACTCCTCCCTTTCCTGATATTATACCAATGCAGTTTTTTATACTGCTGAGTTCGTTTAAAGCGGATTTAAGTGATTCTCTGCTTTCGCAATTTGAAGAACAGTTTGAACAGTCATGCGAACAATTATCTGCTTTGTTTGTTTTGTCTGCCAAAATATTTACCTCTTGTAATAATTATATATTAATTGTTTTTGAAAATTTATAAGACTCTTAAATTATTATTAAAAAAACCAAGCATGTTAATATTATACACCGATTAGTGTTATAAATATTAAAAAATGATAAATTTTTTAAAAAACTATAGTATTTTATCGAGATATAATGTATAATGATATGGAATGTGATATTCATTTAAACTATTATAATTTATGACGGAATATGTTTTTATACATAACAAAAACCGTCAGATTTTGTTTGTCTGAAGCAAAAATTCACATGACTTATATTTTTAATATAAAGCTTACCAACACCCCTTTTTACAAACGGTTGAACCGTTTTTAACATATTTTATTATAATATAATTATATTAAATTAATATTTTTTAGGAGGACTTAACTCTGTCATGAAAAAAAAGCCAACCACAGTGGCATTTAACGGCACGGCAGAACAGGAGGAGAAGCTTCTTGCGTCAATTGAAAAATATCATGGCGTAAAAGGTTCTATCATTCCGATTCTACAGGAAGCTCAGGACATTTATGGGTATTTACCGAATGAAGTTCAAAAGATAATTGCCGATAAAACAGGTCACTCGACAGAAGAAATTTACGGCATTGTATCGTTCTATTCGCAGTTCATCCTTAATCCGAAGGGTGAAATTTCAATATCTGTTTGTCTTGGAACGGCTTGTTATGTTAAAGGTTCACAGGATGTAATCGATCGTATTATACAAAAATTCGGTCTTAAGACCGGAGAAACATCTCCCGACGGAAAATATTCCCTTGACGCGACCAGATGTGTCGGCGCCTGCGGTTTGGCTCCTGTTGTAATAGTTAATAACGACGTCTACGGCTGCGTAAAAAAAGAAGATGTCGACAAAATATTGGCAAAATATTAAGCGGAGGATTTTTTAGATAATTATGAAGACACAAGCGGATTTTATTGCTATCAGAGACGAAAAAAAAGCGTTTCTTTCGCTTAAATACAACCCGGTTCGCATTGTAGTCGGTATGGCGACATGCGGTATAGCAGCCGGATCAACGCCTGTTATAAACGCTTTGTACGAAGCTGTAAAAGCGGCCGGAGCCGAAAACAGTGTTATTGTATCACAAACCGGATGCGTAGGTATGTGTCAGTACGAACCCATAATGGAAGTATACGACAAAAACGGATCAAGAACAACCTACGTTAAAATGACCGCCGACCGCGCACGGGAGGTTTTTGCCTCACATGTCACCGGTGGAAAAATTTTAACCGAATATACAATCGGAGCGGCAAACGGAGAAGGCGTTACAAATCTTGCGGATACAAACTTTTATCGCCCGCAAAAACGTATAGCTTTACGTAACTGCGGATATATTAATCCTGAATGTATAGACGAATACATTGCGATGGACGGATATTTCGCACTGTCAAAAGTGCTTACCGAAATGAAACCCGCCGATGTAATCGCATGTATATCCGAATCCGGACTTCGCGGACGCGGAGGCGCGGGATTCCCGACAGGAACCAAATGGAAATTTGCGGCAGCTTCTGTATCCGATAAAAAATATGTATGCTGCAACGCGGACGAGGGTGACCCGGGCGCGTTCATGGACAGATCAGTGCTTGAGGGCGATCCTCACGCGGTGCTTGAGGCTATGGCTATAGCTGGTTACGCTATAGGAGCGGACGAAGGTTACATATACGTGCGCGCAGAATATCCGACAGCTATTACAAGACTTAAAATAGCTATAGAAGCGGCTCACGAATATGGTATACTCGGAAAAAATATTTTCGGAAGCAATTTCAATTTTGATATTCAGCTTCGTTTCGGCGCGGGAGCGTTCGTATGCGGAGAAGAAACCGCTCTTATGACTTCGATTGAAGGCTCAAGAGGAGAACCGAGACCCCGTCCTCCGTTCCCGGCAGTCAAGGGGCTGTTTGGAATGCCTACAATTTTAAATAACGTTGAAACATACGCTAACATAGCTCAAATCATATTAAACGGTCCGGCTTGGTTCAATTCAATGGGAACAGCCAAATCAAAGGGAACAAAAGTTTTCGCTTTAGGCGGAAAAATTACAAATACCGGTCTTGTTGAAATTCCGATGGGAACGCCGCTCCGCGAAGTTATTGAAAATATCGGCGGAGGAATTCCGAACGGAAAAGCTTTCAAAGCAGCTCAAACCGGAGGACCTTCGGGCGGATGTATTCCGGCTTCCTGTATTGACGTTCCGATAGATTACGATAATTTGATTGAAATAGGTTCCATGATGGGGTCCGGAGGACTTATCGTTATGGACGAAGACAACTGCATGGTTGACATAGCCCGCTTCTTCCTTGACTTTACAGTCGATGAATCATGCGGAAAATGTACTCCCTGCCGCATAGGAACACGCCGCCTGCTTGAAATACTCGATAAAATAATTTCAGGAAACGGCGAATTATCCGACATAGATAAACTCGAAGAATTATGCTCATACATTAAGTCCGCTTCTCTCTGCGGATTAGGTCAAACAGCTCCGAATCCTGTACTTTCGACACTGCGCTATTTCCGTGATGAATACATTTCCCACGTTATCGATAAAAAATGCCCTTCAGGTGTTTGTAAGGATCTGCTCAGCTTTATTATCAATCCTGATAAATGTATAGGCTGCTCAGCATGTGCAAAAGTATGCCCTGTCAACGCAATTTCCGGACAGGTTAAAAAACCGTTCGTTATCGATCAGTCAAAATGTATCAAATGCGGCGCTTGCGTAGAAAAATGCAAATTCGGCGCAATAGACAAGAAATAAGGAAGGAGCTTATTTAAACTCAATGGACACTGTCAATATAAAAATTAACGGCAGCGAATATACAGTTCCGAAGAATTCTACTGTACTTGAAGCCGCTCGGCTGGCAAATATAAATATTCCGACTCTTTGTTATTTAAAAGATATAAACGCTATCGGCGCATGCCGTTTATGTCTCGTTGAAGTCAAGGGTTCCCGCGGTATGGTAACCGCTTGCGTTTATCCGGTAAACGAGGGTATGGAAATCTTTACAAATACTCCCGCCGTTATGAAAGCGCGCAAAACAAATCTTGAACTGGTGCTTTCAAACCATAACAAAAAATGTCTGTCCTGCATCCGCTCGACAACATGCGAACTTCAAAAGCTCTGCAACGAATACGGTGTGGACGAAAAACGTTTTGAAACAGTAATCGAACGCGATCTTCCGAAAGACGAATCTTCCGTATCCATAATACGCGACAACAGCAAGTGCATACTCTGCCGCCGCTGTGTTGCCGCTTGTAAAACACTTCAGGGTATCGGAGTAATAGGTCCGAACGACCGCGGTTATGACACACACATCGGAACAGCATTTGACACTGACCTTGCAAACACTTCATGCGTTAACTGCGGACAATGTATTGTTGCCTGTCCGGTAGGTGCGCTGCATGAAAAAGATGATACACAAAAAATATTTGACGCTATCGCGGATCCCAAAAAACATGTCGCTATATGCACAGCGCCTTCTGTACGCGCAACCTTGGGCGAATGTTTCGGTTATGAACCCGGTACTGAAGTTGAAGGGAAAATGGTCGCTGCTCTCCGCAGACTCGGATTTGACGGCGTATACAATATGAATTTCTCAGCGGATCTTACTATCGTTGAAGAAGCTCACGAATTTTTGGAAAGATTCACAACCGGCGGCAAGCTTCCCATGATAACATCTTGTTCTCCCGGCTGGATCAAATTCTGCGAACATTATTATCCGGAATTCACCGAGAATTTATCTACATGCAAATCTCCGCAGCAAATGTTCGGAGCTGTTTATAAAACCTTCTATGCTCAAAAACACGGTCTTGATCCCAAAGATATTTTCTTTGTATCCGCTATCCCCTGTACCGCGAAAAAGTTCGAAACAACACGTGACGATCAATCGGCAGCCGGAGTTCCTGATGTAGACGTTGCCGTTACCACGAGAGAACTTGGCCGTATGATAGAAAAAGCGGGAATAAATTTCAGGGAATTATCAGACGAACAGTTTGACTCTCCGTTTATCGAAGCTTCAGGCGCTGGTGAAATATTCGGAGCAACAGGCGGTGTTATGGAAGCAGCTCTGCGTACTGCCGCAGAAGCGGTTCTCGGAAAACCGCTTGAAAAAGTTGAATTTGAAGATGTACGCGGTATTGCCGGAATTAAAAGAGCTTCATATAAACTCGGTGATGTTACAGTCAGAGTTGCTGTTGCTTCCGGACTCGCAAACGCTAAACGTCTGCTTAACCGTGTAAGAAGCGGTGAAGAGCAAGTCGATTTTATCGAAATAATGGCGTGTCCCGGAGGATGTGTAAACGGAGGCGGACAGCCTACACAATCCGCGTTTGTACGTAATAACGTAAATCTCCGCGAAAAACGCGCTAAAGTCTTATACGATGTAGACGCTAAAAACGTAATCCGTAAATCTCACGAAAACAAAACAATTAAAATGCTTTACGATGATTTCCTTGAAAAACCGGGAAGCCACAAAGCTCATGAAATACTCCATACCTCATATGTAAAACGCGGTCTGTAAAAACATTTAATATAATAAACCTCATGGAACATAAAGAATTTAGTCCATATTATTGTCAAAGCATATCGGGGTAAAAAATCAACCCCTGATATAACGGCAATTCTTTATGTTCCTATTTTAATTATAAAAAGTAATCCCAATATTTGTAATAATATAATAAATAAGATTGGAAATTAAATTATGCCCGGACAGATAATTGACACTGTTCGTATTTATAAATTTAATATATTCGCAAAAAAGCAATTCAGTTTCGGTACATGGCATAACAGACAGCACCTGTTTTTGAAATTGGGAAGCGAAGGCAAAACCGGATGGGCAGAATGTGTCATGTCCACAAACAAACCCGATATAAATTTATTTGATGCCGCAAGCTGTTTCGAACAACTTCGCGGAAAATCTGTTTCCGAAGCTTTTACGATTATACGAAGTGTATTCGGCGCATGGAAATACATCTTCACAGAAACTGCGGAAATGGCTCTTATAGATTTACGCGGCAAGCTGACTAAAAAAAGCGCCGTTGATTTACTTGTGCTTGAAAACAGGAATCCCGTACCCGGAATTTATGTTATTCTTTCAAAAGACGCGGATGAAGTCCACGAAAAAACCGCAATAGCTTTAGCCTCGAACAGAGACTCTGTTATAAAAATGAAGCTGTTCGGCGATGTGGAGCTTGACAGAAAACTTATCAGTGCGGTAAGATCTCTGGCATTGCGGGAAAGAACTATTCTGATAGGCGACGTTAATTACGGTTATTCGGACGCACTTGATTTTTCTATGGAAAAATTGGGCATACAGCTCATAATGCTTCATACTGCCGGTCTTGACGCTTGTGAAGATCCTGCGGAAATGCCGATTTTCAATTGGGTGCGCCTGCAAGAATTTGTTTCGCCCCTGAAGCTTATTGCTGATTCTCCGCTCCGTCCCTCAAGAAAAGCTCAAAAAATTATCCGCCGTGATATGTGCGAAATTTTTAATATTCATCCCGACGCTGCCGGTTCTATTTTTGACGCCGTTATTTTAGGAGAAAAGATAAAAGGTGAAAGCGGTTCGCTTATGATCGGAGACGACAGCCTGATAGGTCCCGGTTGTTCCGCCTGGCAGCAGCTCGCTATCGGTTTAGGAGCTGATTTTGTGGAAGCGACAGAAAAAGACGTTGAATCTGATTTTTACAGAGAAGCTCTTTATCATGACGGTATTGATTACAGAGACGGCTTTTATTATTTGCGTAAGGACGCCCACGGCTTCGGTGTCGAACTTGATGAAGATGTATTGTCTTTTCACGCAGCGCAAATCTTGGATTTATAAATAATAACTATTATAAAATATTTATGAAAAAAACATCTAAAAACAAACATAACAATGTTTTGACAGCGCTAACCGTTTTCGGCGCGGCGTTTGTCTCAATATGTTATGCTTTTTATTTATTATCGTGTATATCGCAAAAAAACGGTTTTCTTTCCATTCTGCTTCCTCTCACGGTTATTGTTATGGCAGTTACCGCAGTTGCGGTCCACAAAAAAATCCCCCGAAAATTTGCTTCAATAATATGTGCCGGTATGCTGATTTACGCTTTTACTTTCACTGTTTTTTTTATTTACGCCAACACATACAAAGAAGATCTCCCCGCAGATGATAATTTCGTTATAATTGTATTCGGTGCGAAAACGAACGGATATATTCCCGGCAGATCTCTAACTTTAAGACTTGTACGATCATATGAATTGTTATCAAAATATCCGGATTCGATTTGTGTTGTATCGGGCGGACAGGGGAGTAATGAAACTGTAGCTGAAGCCGAAGCAATGGAGAGGTTTTTAATTTACCGCGGAATATCGGACGAACGTATATATAAAGAAAAAAATTCTTCCGACACAATTCAAAACATATCTAATTCTTCGGATTTGATAAAAGAAAAGGGATTTGAAAAGCTTCCGGTTGTTTGTGTTTCAAGCCGGTATCACTTACCGCGTATAAAATTTTTATCAGCTCAAAATAATTTGGATGTTTACATCGCGGCGGCAAAAAATCCTTCTTTTTTCCATATTGTCTCGGATACCGTCCGCGAATATATGGCTTGGATTAAATTATTTATGCGGCTCTCCTTTTCGCTTTTTCAATAATAAAAATATAAAATGAAAATAAACGGTTTTGAAAAGTATTTACAAAACTTTACTGGATTTTTTATTTAATAGAAACTATTTAAATATATTAGTTTTTATTTTACAATGATGACTTGCAAAAAATATAACGTTGAGTTATAATTTTTATAAATTGCCGAATATTTTTAATAAACGATATGTGATTATAGGATTAAAAAAGATGAATTTTATATCTCCCGCTCAAATATCTCCTACGGGTGAAGCCGGTGCGCGTGCCGCGCTCCTTGCCGCGAGACTTGACAGCGATCAATTCGCTCCTAAAGAAGTTTTTTCCATGTCGCAGGACTGGCCGGGAGATTTTCCCGGAAGAACGATTTTAGCTCAAACTCTGCTATCTGAAATAACAAAAAAACAACCCGCTTATCTTGATGAAATTGTATCCATGCTTCCCGAATATTTAAACGAACGAGGGTATTTGGGAAATATACTTCCCGACGGTGAATTTGATGAACAGCAGCTTTCCGGACATAGCTGGCTGCTGCGCGGCCTATGCGAATATTATTTTTATCGCGGCGGAGAAAATATAAAATCTTTGATTGCGGGGATTATTGATAATTTATTTTTACCCGCACTTCCCTGTTACGTTGAATACCCAATTGATCCCTCGCAACGTACAAGTAATTCCGGCGATATGGCGGGTACTGTGATAAAAAAAATCGGAAAATGGCATTTGTCAAGCGATACCGGATGTGCTTTTATACCTATGGACGGTGTTACCGCAGCTTATGAAGTTTTGGGAGATTCAAAGATATTATCTCTTGCCGAAACCATGACACAACTTTTCGATAAAATTGATCTTTATAAAATTAAAGCTCAAACCCATGCTTCGCTCACGGCGGCAAGAGCGATACTGCGTATGTATGAATTTACTTCTGACAGAAAATATTTGAAAAAAGCTGAGGATATTTTTGATTTATACATAAATTTCGGTATGACGGCGGCTTATCAAAATTATAACTGGTTCGGCCGTCCGGAATGGACAGAACCCTGCGCGGTAATAGATTCATATATGGTTGCGATGCAGCTGTATAAATATACCTCAAATACTTCCTACATTGATACCGCACAGAGGATATTATACAATGGTATTTACAGAGGGCAGCGTCCAAACGGAGGATTCGGCTGCGATAGCTGCGCTGTTGACGGTTA
>JAVBPA010000122.1:0-11298 GCA_031549925.1 Eubacteriales bacterium | reverse complement strand
GTATTATATGTTATAATAGCGTGTTTTACGCAATACATGATGATATATGCCGCAATATCTATGGGTCAGTTTTTCAGGAAATTCAGAATAGGCGGAATGGTGCTGAGTTATTTCATCTTATATTTTGTAAATCAATTTTTTTATGTTTTAACAATTACCATAATGAATTTCTCTAATATAGAAGTTATTATAAAAAGTTTTACTTCAGACAACAGTGACGTTATAAAATTATCATATACTTTTATAATAGGAATAATAGTTGTATCTATCGTTACAAACGTTTTATACTTTTTACTTACCAATCTTATTTTAAAGAAAAAATTAAATTTGGAATAATTTATACAAGGCAAATATAATAACACATGAAAGCTTCCGTTTATTTATTAAGCGGGAGCATTTTTTTTGCGGTGAAAGTTTTTGCAATATTCAATAATAAAAAAATTATCTACCTTTCCAAATTTTTTTATAATTAATGTATTGTGAATAATATAATAATAATTTATTAATTACAATTAACATATATAAAACATGAATATCATTGAATAATTCTTTACAATATTCTATACTTTTAGTATAAGGGATGTATTTTTTTTATTGTAAATCCCCAACAAAAATTAATTAATTTCGGAGGAATAAATGGATACGGCTAAAGATATTGTGAGCCTCCGTGCTGTAAGACAAAGCGAAACAAATGCGGGAGATCAATTTATCAAACAACTATTTGATGAAGGAACATTTGCGGAGCTTGGCACTTATATATCATCGTCTGCCGGAGGGTTAGAACCTGTTATCTGCGGATACGGCGCTTTGGAGGGAAACCTTGTTTATTCGTTTGTCGAAGTATCGGCTCGTGACAGAGGCGCTTTCGGAAGTGCTTCGGCTAAAAAAATCTGTAATATTATTGAAACTGCTAAAAAAAACAACAAACCGTTAATTGCGGTTTTTGACAGCGCGGGCGCAAGAATCACAGAAGGCTTATATGTAACGCAGGCTTATGGGTCAGTTATGTCGGCAGTCGCCAAAGCGGAGCATATTATACCGAGAATAGCTGTAATAAACGGTATTTGTTCCGGAGGTGCGGCTGTTATTGCCGGGATGTTTGATATAATTATATCTGTAGGTGAAAGCTCTGAAATATATATCAATCCTCCTTTTGTCACAGGCGAAGCCAAAAAATCGGATATTATTGATATTTTCGCAGCTGATATGACAGAATGTTCAGATATAATCCGCAGATTGTTAAAGTTTTTATCTCCAGCCGAATATTTTAACAATGATAATTTAAACCGGAAAACGCCTGAACTCGAAGAAATTATAAAATCAAAATATAATATAAACGATATCTTAAATGTTTTAGCCGGAAATGAAGGTTTTATAGAATTATATGCTAAAACAAATCCCGAAATGTTTTGCGGTTTTATTAACATAGGAAATATGGCAGCCGGAATTGTCGCTAATAATCCCGTATATAAAAACGGGGATTTTACAATTGACGGCGCACAAAAAGCTCAAAAAATAATTTCACTTTGCGGAGCTTTTGATATACCTCTTCTCACTTTGCTTAATACGGCAGGATACGAATATTCATCTCAAACCGAAAAATTTTCATATAATTTACCATATTCAAATCTGGCGGCAGCATATGCAAAATCCAATAATCCTAAAGTAACGGTTATTTTAGGAAAAGCATACGGAACAGCTCCGGTTGTTTTGGGTTCGTCCGCTGTAGGCGCTGATCTTGTTTATGCCGTAATTGATTCCGATATTTCAAGTATGCCTCCCGAATCTATTGTTCAATTTTTATACAATGATAAAATTAAAACTTCAATTGATCCGGCTGCTGAAAGAGAAAAACTTGTCTTTGAATATAAAACAGAAAAATCATCTCCGGCAGCGGCAGCTCAATGCGGTATAATAGACGATGTTATTGAATATGCAGAATTGAGACAAAGGATAATATCAGCTTTTGAAATGCTTTGCGGCGATAGGTATTGATATGAATGTATTTATAAATATGCTGGCAGCTTCGGATATAGCTTCTTCAATAGACAGAAGCACTCCTTTATCCGAAAGATTGGTATTGAGTTTTAACACCCTTGTTATCGGGCTCGGAACAGTAATGATTGTTTTAGCGTTGCTTTGGGGAATTCTTGAGTTGTCAGGATTGGTTTTTCATAAAATTCCGAACAAAAAAAAGCAATCGATGCAGGAAATTGTTGATAATAATTCTTTTGAATCCGAACCTGAAGTTTTGGAAACAACAGATTCCGGAAATGAAAACGAGGAAGATATTATAGCGGTTATAACGGCGGCTGTCGCGGCTCATATTGACTTTGAAAATATGAATTTGAAACAGGAAGAAAAAATAGAGGGATTCCGCGTTGTATCATTCAAAAAAATTAACAGGAGATAACTTGTAATGAAAAAATATAATATAACTGTAAACGGAAAATTATATGAGGTTATGGTGGAAGAAGTTACCGGAGAATCGGCAGCTCAAGCTTCCTCCGTTTCGGAAACGAAACCGGCGGCGGAATTAAAACCTCAAATCAAAACAGAACCCGCGGTAAAACAATCCTCCAATTCCGGTTCTCAAAAAATTACATGCCCGATGCCAGGAACAATATTAAAAATAAATGTTTCCGAAGGAAAAGCTGTTAAAAAAGGCGAAATATTATGTATACTGGAAGCCATGAAAATGGAAAATGAAATAATCGCACCTGCCGACTCCGTAATTGCAACCATAAACGCAAAACAAGGAGCCGCGGTTAAAGCAGGCGATATTTTATTTACTTTTAATTAATCAGGTAATACTTATGATTGATACAATTGTAAACTTTTGGAATACAACGGGTATTTCACAAGCATTAAGACAACCCTCGGCATGGAAATACATAATTATGTATATCATTATAGGCACGTTGTTTTATTTGGCGATTTTCAAAAAATTTGAACCGCTGCTGCTGCTGCCTATTGCTTTCGGGATGTTGCTCATTAATATTCCCGGCGCTAATATGCTTCACATGGAATATTTTTTAGCAGACAAACCGGATTACGGAATGATATTGCGGCAGGGCGGACTCATTGATTTATTATATATCGGAGTAAAAATCGGGTTATATCCTTCTCTTATTTTTATCGGAGTCGGAGCGATGACGGACTTTTCTCCGCTTATTGCCAACCCCAAAAGCATTATGCTGGGTGCCGCAGCTCAACTTGGTGTATATATAGCGTTTATAGGAGCTTTAATTATCGGTTTTACACCTCAGGCAGCAGCTTCTATAGGTATAATAGGAGGCGCTGACGGTCCTACGGCAATACTTGTCACGAAAACTTTAGCTCCCCAGCTGCTTGGAGCGATAGCGATAGCCGCTTATTCCTATATGGCTTTAATTCCGATTATACAGCCGCCTTTTATGAAAATGCTAACAACAAAAAAAGAACGTTCGATTGTAATGCAAACTTTACGTCCGGTATCAAAGATTGAACTTGTATTATTTCCGATTATAGTTACAATTGTTGTTGCATGGATATTGCCTGAAGCAACTCCTCTTGTAGGAGCGCTGATGTTCGGCAATTTGATAAATGTAAGCGGAGTAACGGAAAGACTTTCAAAAACCGCTCAGAACGAACTTATAAATATTGTGACAATATTTTTGGGAATATCGGTCGGTGCGACTGCGAAGGCTGAAAATTTTTTGACTTTTGAAACATTATCTATCATTGTATTAGGTCTTATCGCATTTATCTTTTCTACCATCGGCGGTGTTTTGTTCGGAAAGTTTATGTGTTTTATCACACGCGGTAAAATAAATCCGTTAATCGGGTCGGCAGGAGTTTCAGCTGTTCCTATGGCGGCCCGGGTTTCACAGATGGTCGGACAAAAGGAAAATCCCGGTAATTTCCTGCTCATGCACGCAATGGGTCCGAACGTAGCCGGAGTTATAGGATCTGCTGTCGCCGCCGGAGTATTTTTAGCACAATTTACGCTTAAATAAAAAGGAGTTAATAATGGCAAAAATAAAAATATGCGAAACAGTGCTTCGTGACTCGCACCAGTCACTTATCGCTACACGTATGACTACAGATGAAATGCTTGACTCTCTTCCGTTACTTGACGCAGTCGGATATTATTCACTTGAGGCATGGGGAGGAGCCACTTTTGATTCCTGTCTTAGATTTTTAGATGAAGATCCATGGATAAGGCTTAGAAAAATCCGTGATAAGATAAAAAATACAAAATTGCAAATGCTTTTCAGAGGACAAAATATACTGGGATACCGTCATTACGCGGATGATGTTGTAGAATATTTCGTTCAAAAATCTATTGCCAACGGTATTGATATAATTAGAATTTTCGATGCTTTAAATGATGCAAGAAACTTAAAAACCGCTATCGGAGCAACTAAAAAAGAGGGCGGGCATGTCCAGGCGGCTCTCAGTTACACAACGAGTCCCGTTCATTCAAACGAAGCTTTTGCTTCATTTGCATACACGCTTCAGGAAATGGGAGCGGATTCGATTTGTATAAAAGATATGGCGGGTCTTTTAAAGCCTTATGCGGCTTATGACCTTGTTTCCGCAATAAAAGCTAAATGTTCGCTTCCTGTGGAGCTTCATACTCATTATACATCCGGTCTTGCTTCAATGACTTTATTGAAAGCGGTTGAAGCCGGAGCTGAAATAGTTGATACAGCTATATCACCTATGGCGATGGGAACAAGTCAGCCTCCGACAGAACCTTTTGTAGCAACACTGCAAGGAACGGAATATGATACGGGTCTCTCCCTCGAAGCGCTTGATAATGTTTGCAAATATTTTACTCCGCTTAGAGAAAAATATATAAAATCAGGATTACTGGATCCCGCAGTTTTAAAAGTAGATGTAAACGCATTGATTTATCAAGTTCCCGGAGGAATGCTTTCAAATCTTGTTTCGCAGTTAAAACAAGCAGGGAAGAGCGACAAGCTTCTTTCCGTGCTGGAAGAAGTGCCGAGAGTAAGGCACGACAGCGGATATCCTCCGCTTGTAACACCTACTTCGCAAATTGTCGGAACTCAAGCGGTTTATAATATCATTACAGGCGAAAGATATAAAACTGTAACAAAAGAATTCCGTGCGCTTGTAAAAGGGGAATACGGTAAAACACCCGCTCCGATTGATCCGGAATTTGTTAAATTTATATTGAAAGACGAAAAACAAATAACATACCGTCCTGCGGATGATTTAAAACCTGAACTTGATTCGCTGCGCGAAAAGATAAAAATGTATTCCGAACAAGATGAGGATGTTTTAACATACGCTTTATTTGATAATGTAGCTACCAAATTTTTCGAAAACAGATTACAAAAAAAATATAAACTGGATGGGAAAAACATGGATTCCGCTTTGGGAGTTCATACTATATAATAATTTAAAATATAAAATATTTTATAGTCCGAAAAAGAATCACGCCGAACGGCACTAAAACCGGAACGGCGTGATATTTTTATTAAAATTCATTATTTTTATTTTATCATAGAAATAAGCTTTTGTTTTTCAAACGAACAATTATAAGAATTTTCATAATCGCTTTTTTGTTCATACAGTTCGATTAAATCGCTTAAAATTTCTATTTTAATTAGTGTTGCGGTTTCGCGGTATGATATGGAAGTTAAAATTTCAATTGCTTTTTTATTGTTTTTTGTATAAATAGCTTTTTTTGCTTCCAGAAAACTCAGCAATAACTCATCACCGATAATATTGCTTTTTATTAAATTTTCAGCGGATTGTAAATCTCCTTTAAGTATTATATTTTTGATATACAAAAAGAAAAACAAATCTGAATTTTCTATATTATTTAATATTTTTTCTATTAAATCATAATTTAGTATCGTATGGTTTATGTATTCTCCGTTTTTTTTGTCGTATGAATCTATTATTTTATCATATAAAATGCAGGTTGACTGTATATAGGAAGAATTATAGATAGTTTTTTTCGAATATCTGTATGATAAATCAAAAGAATTTTTTGCCGCCGTGATGTTCCCGCAGTTATATTCATAAACAGCGGTATTACAATAACAATGGGCTAATATTAAATATAACTCATCATCCAGATTTTCATTAAACGATGAACATAAATTTATACAGGAATTATACTCGCGGGATTTTAATTTTTCTTTTATAATACCTATCAATTTTATTTTTTTATACAATAATTCATCGTTTGTATCGGATAAAAAATAATCGGGTGATACGTTTAAACGCGCCGCTATATAACATAAAGTCTCAAGAGAAGGCTGAGCAGTACCGTTTTCAATACTGCTCAGCATATTTCTTGTCATATAATTTCCGGCTAGAGTCTTTTGAGTCATACCGGAATTCAACCGTATATATTTTATCTTTTTACCTATTTGATTTAGAACATTATACATTTTTTTATTTAAATATAGTATTTCCTTTGCAATCAATGCCTACATAAACCGTAAAATTATCAAGTTCCAATAATTTTACGCTTTCGCATCCGAGCTCATCATAGGCTATCACTTCGCTTCGGATAATATGTTCGCTGGCAAGAGCACCTAAGCCACCGACAGCACAAAAATAAACGGATATATTTTTTATTATAGATTTTATAACTTCATCTGATCTCATACCTTTGCCTATCGTTGCCGCAACTCCAAGTTCAAGCAGCGCAGGGGTAAAGATGTCCATTCGGGAAGATGTTGTCGGTCCGCATGAACCTATTACTCTTCCGGGTTTTGCCGGAGTCGGCCCCGCGTAATAAATTACAGAATCCAATAATTCAAACGGAAGCTTGGTTTTATTGTTGATTGCCGTAATTATTTTTTTGTGAGCAGCGTCCCGCGCGGTGTAAACTTTACCACTCAGCAATATTTCATCTCCGGCATACAAATCCGGTATTGTTTTTCTTATATTTTTTAAATCTATTGATTTGACCATATTTTTACCGTATTAAGATTTTGCATTAAAATTGCATAAATCATGAAACAAATAACGTTTTTTGCGGAGCTTTTTTTCGCAAAAAAGCGACCGTCCTTAACTCCGTACATTGTATTTACATAACTTTCCCGGCTGAAAAACCCTGATATTCATCCAAAAACCATTCGGCTGTTTTTGACATATAGATTGCGATTTCTTCTTCTTTGAAAGAAAATGAAACAGTCATATTTCCAAAATAATCATCAATTATAAAAACACGCAGAACAAATTTATTTTCCTCTGTCCATGCTCCGCTTGCCATGTATTCATATCCGCTGTTTCTTGGAACACCGATTGTATCTCCGAAATAATTTTTATTCGGGAAAATTCCGTATTTATAACATCCGATACCAAAATCTATTGTACATTCGCCGCTTTCATTTTTGTATGACCAAACACCTCCGTTTTCTGAAAAAGATAACTTTGCATATTCCATACGTGAATGACTTTGATTCAATTTATAAATCTTATTATTAATCTTATCTTGCACGGGAGAATCGGGCGAACCGGGAACAGGAAGGGCTTTGAGTGATGTGTTTAATTTAATTAAATTATTGTAATCGGTCTCTTCTTCCGAATTATTTTCATTTTTATTTATTTTATCAATTATTTCATCCCAAAGACTGTTATAAATCAAATTCCGCGAGGATGAATATCCCTGATTGTCGGCTGTACAAACGAAAACAAGCTCATGCTCCGGAACACAAATCGCAAGCTGATCACCCATTCCTATAAACGAATAACTGTCATTGCGTGTCCGCCATATTTGATATCCGTATCCGAAACCGCCCGTCGCCTCATCACCCCAGCCGTCTGTTTTATTGTCAATTTGACGCGATACCGCGGCTTTTATGTATTCTTTAGATAATAGCTGTTTTCCGTTCCATTGACCTTCCTGCAAAAATAGCAGCGCAAATTTTGCGAGATCACGGGTTGTACACATAACGCCCGAGCCTCCCCACGAATATCCCTCAGGCGACTTGACGCACCATGTATCAGCCGAAAAACCGAGTTCATCAAGCATTTTTTCCCGCATATAATCCAAAAAAGGTTTTCCTGTAACCCTTTCAACGATTACATCCAATATAAAAGACCCCGATGTATCATATGCAAATATCGTGCCTGCCGGATGTGAGGGTGCTGTATTAAAGAATGTCCATGCCCAGTCTTTATATTGAAGTCCGTATGTAGGGCTTGTATACGGAGTTGCCATAATAAGCAGGTCGCGGATTGTCATTTCCGCCGTATAAGGATGAACGTTTTCAGGAAGTTTATCTTTAAAATAATCTATAACCTTGTCATCTATAGATATTTTACCTTCGTCAATAAGAAGTCCGATAGCCGCGGATGTAAAGGTTTTGCTGACAGAATACATGCGATGAAGTTTTCCCTCATAAAACGGCTGCCAGTATCCTTCCGATATAATACATCCGTTTTTAATGATTAAATAGCTGTGCATGTTTAATCTGTATGATTTTAATCTATTTATAAAATTTACTATATGAGATGATTTGATCCCCATATTTTCCGGTTTGCAAATCGGAAGAGGCTTCTTATCTGTCATTTTGTTTTCCTCATTTATTTCGTCTCATTCGTAGTATTTCATTTATTTCGTCAAGATCTTCCTGTGTATTTACCCCGAGCATTTCATTTTCGTCTTCCGTTACATAAGCCTCTACATTTTTGTTTTCACTCAGTAAGATTTTCGGAACATCTGTCAGATAATATTCACCCTGTGCGTTGGTGGTTTTTAATTTAGCAAGCGCTCCGCGTAAAGCATTTGCTTCAAAAATATAAGTTGCCACATTTAATTCGTCGATTTTACGTTCTTCTTCGCTGCAATCCTTATATTCTTTTATTTCAGTAACTTTTCCGTCAACTCTGATAATTCTTCCGAAAGGAATCTGTTTTTTTGAACGGCAGCTTAATATAGTACAAGCGCTGTTTGAATTTCTGTGTAAATCTATCATTGCCGAAACGGTTGATGATTTAATTAAAGGAACGTCTCCGCTTAAAACAAGTATCTCGCCGTTGTAGTCCGTAATATCTCTCATTCCGCACTTAACAGCGTATCCGGTACCATATCCGTTTTCGTCCTGTACAGCGAAATGATAATCACTGTATTTGTTAATGATTTGCTCTTTTTCATAACCTACAACTATAATTATATCATTTTTAGGTATAAAGCTTATAGTTTCCAAAACATGTGATAATAATGTTTTACCATCGGCTATACGAAGCGGTTTAGGCAAATTATCATCTGATGTGATTCTTTTTCCTTTACCTCCAGCCATAATAATTACTTTCAATTGTATGTTTTCCTTTCGGTTAAATTTTTTATTGTTTGTTTGCTCCTATAATAAAGGATGATTTTACAGATTTCAGTTCGTAATTAAATTTTGTATATACAGTATCGTTTTTATTTATAATTTCAAATGTTATTTTTTTTATTTTACCGTTATAGGGGTTCCATTCTTCCAAAAATTTATATTCACCGTTTAATAATATATCGCCGCTGTAATCCGTATTTGTAGTGTTTGAAAAATATATTACCTCGTGACCGGCATTTTTTTTATGGAGATAATTAAACATTCCCCCGGAGCTGCCTTTAAATGATACACTCATAAAACCGGGCAGATGCAAATTTAAAAGCCCGGTGTTTTGCACACGCGGCATATCTTCAATTACTATATCATAATCGATATTCAATTTTGTATCAAGGATAGAAAATAAAGTTTTGCAATCAATTAAATCCGTACCGTCGGCGGCGGTTGAGGAAGATAATAATAAATAAGCTTCGCCTCCCGCACTGTTCGAATTATAATAATACTGTTCGAATGTGTCGCTTTGATATTGCTTTACCCCGAATATATATTCAATTATTTCGCGGACTTCATCGTCGTTAGAAAAAGCTTCTTTTTTCGCAGGGTTAAATTCAAAAGCTCTGAAAGGCAATGTTGATGTGGCTATTATTTTACCGCCCTCATTGTAATATTTTTTCAACAAACGTGCGTTTTTTACACTTATCATAGATGAACCGGGAATTATTATAACTTTATATTGCTCGTAATTTATATCGTTTCTTAAATACAAAATCCCTTCGTCAGTATAGCACTTTTCTTCCATTATATCGGGATGAATCACAGTTGTGTCATGCCCGCAATAATTTTGTACTGCATTAATTATATTCATGTAATCAGCGTTTACTGGAACGCGCGGAAATTCAAAGCCTTCAGCCGGAGATTCATATAGAGTTGTTTGTGATTGGAGCGAATAAATAGGGTATAGTATGGCAATGTCGCAAATATGTCTTCCTCCTCGGAGCAGAGTGCAGGCTCTTGCGGCGAAATCATTCCAGGGTTTTATTAAATCCTTAAACTTCGGATTACGGCTAGATACTTCATGAGGGATGCGTGCCACTCCGCTTAACCATAAAGTGTGCGGAATAAAAAAGTTAACGCCCCTAACAAGTGCGTTCTGTGCTTCGCGGTATAATAAATCCTCGTTCAAATCGGAATAATTACCGTAAATTTCGCATAAAACAAGCTCGGTGTCGTAATTATACGAAGAAGAAGCGGCTATTTTCAATCCGTTAAAGCCGTACATATAGCGGTGAACTAAATCAAGACCGCAAGCTCCCGCGTATTTCTGATAAAGCATTCCGTCGCCGTATAACCACGGAGTCGCAATTGTTTTTGGTTCCGCTACATGACCGGTACACAACAAATCATGAGTTTTGGTAAAATCCGAAACCGCGCGGAAAAATCCGTCACAAAGCATCTCTGCGCGGCAATTCATAAATAAAGCGCGGTAATGGTCGTAATCTTCATCAATTTCGTTAAAAATCATCGGATAATAAGGAGCCGGATCAAATCCGAATTTTTCTTCGAATATTTTGTTGAAATTATCGTCCCACATACGCCTGTTTTGGGTTCTGAACTGGATATCATCGTAAAAAGTAATGTTTACAGTATTTCCGATATATTCGCTGAACATATCGGTAAAACGCTTGTATGTTAAATTAATAAACATTTTACAAGAATCGTAATCTAAATAATTTACATACTTTTCGCCAGCAACGGCTGTACAATAATACTGTTCGATGTTCCAGTTTCCTTCCGGAGTATCCCATACTATATAACTAGTATTATTTTCGGTTATTATTTTAGTTCGAAGGTCAATTATATTCCGGCTTTCTTCTTCCTGAGCTATAACAGATAATACTGTTCCGTCAACGACAAGTTTTATCTTTACCTTTTCGTTTTCGCTGCATGAATATATCTTTCTGCATAATTGTTTAGCGAGCGCCTGCGG
>JAVBPA010000026.1:0-9322 GCA_031549925.1 Eubacteriales bacterium | reverse complement strand
TTATTTTCTTTCTGGTTTTAGATTTGTACGCTGTAGTTGGGAGCTTCTTTTGTTATATTAATATCATGCGGGTGTGATTCGCGCAGCCCGGCACCGGTTATACGGATAAATTGTCCGTTTGTTTTTAAATTTTCAACCGATGCGCAACCGCAGTAACCCATACCCGAACGAAGACCTCCGATTAATTGGAAAACTGTATCTGAAAGAGGACCTTTGTAAGGAACGCGTCCTTCAACTCCTTCGGGAACGAGCTTTGTCGATCCCTCCTGAAAATATCTGTCCTTTGAACCTTTTTCCATTGCGGCAAGAGAACCCATACCGCGGTAAACTTTAAAACGTCTTCCCTGATAAATTTCGCTTTCTCCGGGACTTTCTTCACATCCGGCAAAGAGAGAGCCTATCATTATGACGTCAGCGCCCGCTGCTATTGCTTTCGGAAGATCACCGCTGTATTTAATTCCTCCGTCAGCTATAACCGGAATATTATATTTCGCCGCAGCACATGATACATCGTATATAGCGGTTATTTGAGGTACTCCTATACCGGCGACTACGCGTGTCGTGCAGATTGAACCCGGTCCTATACCGACTTTTACGGCGTCTGCTCCCGCCTCGATTAAGTCCACTGCCGCTTCGTAGGTTGCTATATTTCCGGCTACCAATTGAGCATCCGGAAAATCTGTTTTTATTTTATATATACAGTTTAAAATATTCCTGCTGTGACCGTGAGCGGAATCGAGAACTAAGAAATCCGCGCCCACCGAAAGCAAAGCTCCGGCGCGTTCCGAAACATCTCCTGTTACACCTATTGCCGCGCCGCAAAGAAGCCTGCCCGCGCTGTCTTTTGCCGAGTGAGGGTATTGAGTTGCTTTTTCGATATCTTTTATTGTAATAAGTCCGCGAAGAATAAAATTATCGTCCACTATCGGAAGTTTTTCAATTTTATGAGTTTTTAATATCTCCTGCGCCTGTTTTAGAGTAGTTCCTTCGGGAGCTGTAATGAGATTCTTTTTTGTCATAACATCTTCAATTTGCATTGAATGATCAGTTAAAAACCTCATATCGCGGTTTGTAATAATACCGACGAGACGCTTGTTGTCGTCCACTATCGGAACACCGGAAATTTTGTATTTTGCCATCAATTCGTCGGCTTCATAAACGTAATTTGTCGCTTTTAAAGAAAAAGGGTTGACGATTACACCGTTTTCACTGCGTTTAACACGCTCAACTTCGTCAACTTGTTCTTCAATTTTCATGTTTTTATGGATTACGCCTGCTCCTCCCTCGCGGGCAATGGCAATCGCAAGCCGAGCTTCGGTTACGGTATCCATAGCCGCGCTCATCATTGGAATATTCAGTCTTATTTTATTTGTCAGGCGCGTTTCCAAATTTATTTCGTTCGGTAAAACATCACTTTTTTGCGGGACTAACAATACATCGTCAAATGTAATTCCTTCTTTTGCAAATTTGTTGTTTGTTTGGATATTTTCCTGTGACATAACCGTGCTACTCCTTTTTTATTAATTTTATTTTTAGGTTTAGAAAATTATGGATATATCCGGCGGATATTAATTATCACCCGCCGAATTTGAAAACAGCAGGTGAAATATAAATAATATTAAAATCTTATTATAGTATACAAAGCGAATATTTGTCAATAGGTTATCACAAATTTAATATATTAAAAAATAAAATCCGGGGTTTATAAAATCGGTTGTTAAGTGTATAATTACCTCTACGGGTTTTAATATTTTAAAGGAGAATTATAATAATGAAAATAGGTGCATGTATAGGTATGGATCCGGCAGCGGTTCGTATACTTAAAAAAATCGGATATGAATACGTTGAAACGGGATTATGGGAAGCATCGTCGGCAAACCAGGAAAGAATATACAATTATTTGAACGCTTTAGCTGAAACCGGACTCCGCTGCGAAGTTTCGGCTTATGCCTTCCCGGGGGTTTATAATCCGGCGGGCGAACAAACTCAAAGCGAACTTGAGCTTACGCGTGAAAAATTCCGCGGAATTATAACAAACGCCCGTTTTATGGGCAATGAAATTTTGGTTATCGGAGCGGGCGGTGTACGCAATTTTCCGCAGGATAAGGGTTATGATATTAATAATGTATACGAACAATTGGCGGTTGTTTGCCGCGAAGTCATCTCTCCGGTATGTACGCAATTCGGATTGACAGCCGCGCTTGAAGGACTTCAAAAACCGGAATCTCCCACATTTAATTTAACCGGACAATCTGTTGCTACCGCTCGTGCTTCCGGCTGCGAAAATATACGCGTTATGACTGATTACTTCCATATATGGGTCGAAAAAGAGGATATGTCTCCTTTTGCGCAGTTCGGTGATATGATAGTACATTCACATATAGCGAATCCTGTCGGACGTATTATGCCGGCAAAGGACGACGGAGCAGATTATCCTGCGTTTTTCGCGGCTCTCAAGGCAGCGGGAAGTGTCAAGCGTCTATCTGTTGAAGCAAGAATACAAGGTGATTTTGAAGCTACTATGACTGCGGCGTATGAGGAAATGTGCCGTCAGCGTGATTTGGCGGGATTAAATTAGCTGTGAGTAAAAAATTGCCTAACAATTAAATTAAACGATTGTTAGGCAATAATAATTTTTGTGAATTTTTATTAATCGGTATAAATTAAATTCGTTTATGTTTTAAACAGAAGTTTTACGTTTTATATAATTTTATTTAATTCGTAATAATTACTTCTTTAATTAAAGAAGTATCCAATGTAAAATCAGAAACCAGGTTGTCGATTATATAGATAGGATTACCTTCGTTTATTAATTTTAAAATTTCATTTTTATTATTATAGATTTTATCATAGTCAAAAGAAAAAACAAGACCGGAATACATTAATTTTTTTTCTCCGTTTTCATTTATAACTTCAATTATATCTCTATAAGGACTATTGAGGTTTAAAACGATATTTTCAAAATCTTCCCGTGTAACTGCGAAATCATATATCAATTGGGGAATACTAAATTTAAGATATTGATTGCGGTCGAAATTTTCATCTTGTTTTTTTAAATTCTTTAGAACAAAATCCGATATAAGTTTATTTTTTACATCCAAAACAAAAGTTAATTTTTTAGTTTCTTCATTCCTTCCCCCGTTTTCGTAGTATTTATACAATTCTTCTTCGTTGCCGCCGTATAAAAGTTCGATATTATAATCTCTCATATAAGCCATAGAAGTTGAATTGTTGTAAATATTTACAAATACTTCTTTTGGTATATTAAAATATTTTATAAAATAATAAATATTAATACCAAAATAATAACATTCAGCTTTTGATTCATGTTCTGAATCTAACCATAAAGTATAATTTTCCCATCCCACATAATTAATAAAATCTGTTTCAATTATATGAAATGAATATGCACTCCCTTGCAAGTGGTTGCATGAATGGGGATCAATAATTGTTTTTTCATTTGTAATTTCATCGGTGGAAATAAATTCATCGGAACTTTTTGCTCCCTTGCATCCTTGCAGAAAAAAAATAAAAATTACAAAAATACAAAATAAATTTTTTTTCATTTCAAATATCTCCTTGCAAAAATTTTATTTTATAAAACTAATTTATTTTAAATATATCATATTTCACGAAAAATATAAATAGTTTTAGCTTTAAAATAAAAAAAGGGCGAACATCGTCCGCCCTAATAATAATTAAAAATTCCAGATGAATACTTAGTTTGTTAAATATTGAATAGAATCAATACCCATTTTTATTTTCTTAAACGAAACCGGCGGTTCTTTTTTTCGCTTTTTTTGCAAGAACCGGAATTTTCTGAACTGCCCTTACCGGATTCGGTTATTTTGGACGGGCAGCGCGGAAATGAATATATATTGCCTATTGAATTAAGCTCATAATGTTTCAGCGCAAATTGATCTTGATAAAGATACTCCATTAAATATATTTTACCTTCGCTTACTTTGCAAAGAACTCCCGAAGTACCTTGACCGTTTATAAACGAAACACCGACAGGATTGCCGATAAAACGTCTGTAATTATGTTTTAAAACCAAGGGAAAAATCCCTCCTCAATTTAAATACAGTCATGCAAATGATAATGCGTAAAAACGCCGCTTATCATTATTATAATATGAATTTGTAACTGAAAGAGTGAAAGATAAATGAGAAGAAGCGACCGTGAAATCAAATCCCCCGAACGTATACGCGAAATCCTGACTAAATGCGAAGTGTGCCGTATAGCTTTTTCTGAAAATAATCAACCGTACATAGTTCCCATGAATTACGGTTTTGAAGAATCTCCCGAGGGAAGATATACTATTTATCTCCATTGTGCTAAATCGGGGCGCAAGCTTGATATTATATCGAAAAATAACAGCGTTTGTTTTGAAATTGATTTTTCAAAGGGGATAACAAAGGGAGAGTCCGGATGTGATTATACAATGAAATATGAAAGCGTAATCGGAGAAGGTGTTATCGGATTATGCTCCGAATACGAAGAAATGAAGCATGCGCTTGACCTTATCATGAACCATTATGCTCCTAATTCAAAATTCGAATATGATCCGCAGACATTTTCACGCACCGCAATTTTAAAACTTATATTAAATTCAGTTTCATGCAAATCCAATATCTAGTTGAAAAAATAAAAATAAATAAAATAGTTTTGCGGCAATATAAGGAATTTCACAAATATAAAATATTACTAAAATATTTTTCGCTTAAATAACTATTAAGAATTTTCACATCAGTAACAATAAAAAGCGTAATAATTATAAAAATACAGAAACGGTATTTCAAAAATGGTTTTTTCAAGTTTGAGTTTTTTGTTTTTATTCCTGCCTGCGGTAATTTTTACTTATTTTATAATTCCCCGGAGATTTTTATCGCTTCGCAACGGCGTACTTCTCGTTTTCAGTTTGCTTTTTTACGCATACGGAGAACCCGTGGGAATTATTGTAATGCTTGTTTCAATTGCGGGTAACTATCTTTTTGCGCTTTTGTTTGAACCTTTTGCTAAAATAAAAAAGGTTATCCTCGTTTTATCTGTATTGTTCAATGTCGGGATTATCGGTTATTATAAATATGCAGGGTTTTTTATTGAAAATATAAACACTCTTCTGCGTCAAAATTTTTCTATACCCGATATAATCATGCCAATCGGTATTTCGTTTTTTACATTTCAGGGTATGAGCTATGTTTTTGATGTATACCAAAAACAAAGTACAGCGCAAAAAAACATTTTATACATCGCAACATACATATCTCTGTTTCCGCAATTGGTTGCAGGTCCGATTGTCAGATACTCCGATATCAGAAATGAACTTTCATCACGGAATCATACTTCTTCAAATTTTGCTCGTGGAATAAAACGTTTTATCTGCGGATTAGGAAAAAAAATGCTGCTCGCCAACACAATGGGAGCAGTTGCTTCGGATATATTCGGACAAAACCCTCAAAATTTGTCTGCGGCTCTCGCATGGCTTGGAGCAGCCGCGTTTTCATTTCAAATATTTTTTGATTTTTCCGGATATTCCGATATGGCAATAGGTCTCGGTTATATATTCGGTTTTACCTTTCCTGAAAATTTTAATTATCCTTATATTTCGCGTTCTATCACAGAATTTTGGTCAAGATGGCATATTTCGCTTTCTACATGGTTCCGCGATTATGTTTACATCCCCCTGGGCGGAAACCGGAAAGGGCTTTACCGTCAAATAATAAACCTGCTTATAGTTTGGATGCTTACCGGAATTTGGCACGGAGCGGCTTGGAATTTCGTCGTCTGGGGATTGTATTTTGCTTTAATTTTAATATGCGAAAAGCTTTTTCTCGGAAAAATATTAAAAAAAATATGGCGTCCGGCAGCGCATATTTACTCGCTGTTTATAATAATTATCGGATGGGTTATATTTAACGGCACTAATTTTAATTTTATAATTCAATATATCGGTGCGATGTTCGGCTTCAGTGCGTTGGCGGAAGGACTTTCGGGTCATGCTCTGTATCTTTTAAACCAATATAAAACCGAATTTATTTTATGTATCATATGCTCGGTTCCGGTACTTAAAATAATCCCGGATAAAATAAAAAACAACGGCGCGGCAGCAATTACGGAGAATATAATAATCGCGGCTGTTTTCGCTTTATCGATAATAACAGTTGTAAATTCAACCTTCAACCCTTTTATCTACTTTAGATTTTAAATTAAAGTTTTGTTTTTATAATTTCTTTACATTCATCGGCCACTTTTAGAAATAAACGGCTATCTTCGATATTTTTATAATTGCTGACAGAAGATACGAGATTTATCAAAATGTCAGCTTTTTCTTTGATGTTTTTTCCGACTACACCTTTTAAAGCGGTTGTATAAAATCTTTTTCTTATATCAAACGGTACATTATCAATAAGAGCTGTAACTTTTAATATATGTTTTATAATTTCAATCGCTATATCAAGTCTGATAACTGGATCGGTTTCTCTTTCAAAAATAGAATTCAACGCTCTTGTTCTCCGAAAGAAAAGATCAGCGGCTTTTTCTTTTCGCTTCAATTTCAAATTTTCGTCATCAAAAACATTCCGGATTTTTAGATATAAACCCGAGTTATCGTTAAGCACGGCTGCGGTACTGTATAAATAAAAACATATATCATCAAATTCGTTTAATTTATTAAATACAAATTCAAAACTCACCGCGAAATAATGAAGCTGTATTCCCTCCAGTATCAATTCGTTCGGACTACCCGATGACAAATTTGTATTTTCGGATATTTTTTTTAAAAGCTCATCTCCGCATAATATACATATATCAACATCGGAATATTCCGTGCATAAACCGCTTGCGGCAGAGCCTATAAGTAAAATACTCATGTCATTTATATGATTTGATACAAAAGGCAAGTTAATTATGTAAGGGTACGCGGTCTTTTCAGCAAAGTTTAAAAAACGTTCTCTCACCGTCATGATTTTTATCCCCAATAAAATTTTATAAAAACAATGTTTTTATCTTATCCTATATTTTAAGATTTCAAAAAAATTCATTGCAGTTTTATTTTATCACAATTGAAAATCATATTCAATCTTATATTTTTTGAATTTTATATTTTTATAAAATGTATTTTTAAATTCAAATAAACAAAAAACATATTAAATATAAAATTATTGCCTACCACATTGAATGGTTTCGGGTAATTTTTTTAGGCTTTTTTATTTCATCGGAATATTTTTTGTCTGGCGGAACAAAACTTTTCCCTTTATTATTATAAAAATCCAAATAATTTTTTATCATCAAAACAGTTAACGGAACAATAAAAACTCCGGCAAAACCGAATAAATTTATTCCGGCGTAGATAGATATCAAAGTAACCAGCGGATGAAGTCCGATAACCCCGCCCACAACTCGCGGTTCTATAACCTGCCGAAGTATTGTTATGAGAATAAACATTATAATAAGTCCTATCCCCCGGAAATAATCTCCGAAAATAATAAGCCCTATTCCCCAGGGAACAAGAACGCTTCCGGCTCCTACAATCGGAAGAATATCAACCATGGCAGTTAAAATCGCCGCCGTAAAAGCATAATCTATACCTAAAACCAAAAATCCGCTGAGTAATTCCGCGGCGGTTATTATAAACATCGTAAAATACGCGCGTATATATTTAAAAAGAACACCGAAAGCTTCTACTTTTATTTTACGCAGCCGTTCCGATGCTTTATCGGGAAGCACCGAAAAAATAAAATGCGAAACCGATGTATAATCAAGCGTCATGTAAAAAGTAGAAATTACAAGAACTATAAAAAAGAATAAAATTGCGGGTAATATTTTTACTAAATATCCGGCAACCGCGGGGAGATTGTTGGTAAGGGAAGAAACTGTTCTGCCGACAGCTTCGTTAAATGCTTCCTCAAGATATCCTCCGTCGGAAGCGGCTTCGAGAAGAGGTATCTTCTTTGCGGCTTTTTCTATCGAATCAAGTATACCGGATATTATATCATCTCCGTTCTGCCCCAGATAATCGAGAAGACGAGTACATTCTGTAACAATACGTTCGCATATAATAAACAGTATAGTTCCGACGGAAAGCAAAGCGAATAAAACAATTATAACACCCATAATTTTTTGAGGGAAACCGGTTCGTATTTTAAATCTCCGGGCAATCGGATTTATAAGCGAGGCAAAAAGCCCTGCGATAATGAAAGGAAGCAGGGCACCGATTAAATATTTAACAGTAATATAGAATACGGCGGCTGTTATTACCGTATATAAAAATATAACCGCTATTCTTTTCCAGCCGGGTGAAGGTAAATAATTGTTTTCCATATTATATATTATACTTCGTTCGGTCGGTTTTAATTCAGCGGGTAAATAATTTTTTAACGATATGTTGAAATTATAAAAATAATCGTTATAATTAGAAATAATAAATTGACATCTCGGTATATAAAAATAAAAAATCCAAGAGGAGATAAAAATGGATCAGAACTCATTTGAAAATATACTGTTGTTTGGTAAAAATATAGAATTAAAAGAAGCTGAAATTGCTTCCATAATAGAAAGTGCCGGAGAGGATTATAAAGAGGAAGTTACCGTCCTTATCGGTCAGGCTCAAAAAATAGCTCTTCCAAAAGCTGTTTACGCTGTAACAGGTTTTGATGAGAAAACAGATTGTTCGGTTACAATCCGGGGCATTGAAATCAAAAGCGAACTTATGGCAAAAAATTTTGAAAAAATTAATCGGGTTTTTCCGTATGTATGCGGCTGCGGAACGGAACTTGAGGAATGGTCGGAAAGCTTTTCATCTGATCCTCTCGCGGAATATTGGGCTGATAGAATTAAATTGGCATATTTAGGGCATATGATCGGAATCCTTTTTAATGAAATAAGAGATAAATATAATTTGTCCGGGCACTGGTCGACGATGAATCCGGGTTCTATAAAGGAATGGCCGCTTATCGGTCAGCGGGAGTTGTTTTCAATACTCGGTTCTGATTATGTTAAAACAAATGTAGGCACATATTTGAAACCTTCAATGCTGATGATTCCTTCAAAATCTGTTTCAGGTATCGGATTTGAAAGCGAAGCGCAATTCCATAACTGTTCCCGCTGTCCGATAAAAAACTGTCCCAATCGGCGTGCGGAGCAAACAATATTTGATGATTTAATGTAAATATTATATATTATTAAATTAAGGCGGTATTTTTATGGAAAAGCTTTATGCCGGAATCGGACGGGAAATAATAACCCCGCCTGTAGGAACTCCTCTTTTCGGGTATCGTCCCGATGTTATTTCGCAGTCGGTAAACGATGATTTGACAGTTAC
>JAVBPA010000095.1:0-19094 GCA_031549925.1 Eubacteriales bacterium | reverse complement strand
TTTCATACGATTACGCAAAGGATCTCGCAGATAATATAAAAAACGGAATACTGCGCAGCCATATAAAATTGAATACGGGACTGAACCGGTTGGGTTATTATGTATCGGAAAATGATTTGTTAAACGAATCATCAGCAAATGATATAATCAAAACATATAACATAAAAAAAATAAATATTGAAGGTATATTCACTCATTTTGCAAATTCCGATAATCCGCTGACAGAATATACTGACATTCAATACCGGCGTTTTAATAATATAGTTAAAAAATTAGAAATCAACAATATTTATATAAAGATAAAACATACTTCAAACAGCGCCGGGATAGTAAATTTTAAAAATTACAAAATGAATATGGTCCGCGCAGGAATTATATTGTATGGTTTGAGTCCCTCATATAAAACAGAAACGATAAAATGTAAACCTGTAATGGAACTTAAAACAACAATATCACAAATACACAATCTTAAAAAGGGTGATTGTGTTAGTTACGGTTCTGTTTTTGTAGCAGAAAAAGAAATGAAAACAGCAACATTAACTATAGGATACGGAGACGGTTTTATCCGTGCGTATTCCGGAATTAACAATAGCAATAAAAAAGGATTTGTTTATATAAAAGGTATTGCGGCACCTATAATAGGGCGTATATGCATGGATCAGTGCATAGTTGATATAAGTCATATTGAAAATGTAAAAAGCGGTGATATTGCGGTAATATTTGATAAAGTAAACACTGCTGATCTTTTAGCTGAAACTGCTCAAACAATTAATTATGAAGTAACTACGATATTAACCGACCGCGTAAAAAGAATATATATATAAACACACGGATTTTTTGTTGTATTCCGATATTTTTAATAAAAAAGCCGATAAAAATTTAATTGGAAATGAGTAAAAATAATATGATAATAAGAAAATTAAAAAAGAATGAAAAATATAAATCTTATTTGGTATCAAGTGTTGCTTTTCAATACGGTATAAACTATACAGAATTAAAAAATGCTGCTCTTTCGATGACGGAAGAGGAAATTTCAGAAGATGAAAAAATAAAACCTGCCGAAGAACCGTTTTTGTTATCCGATAACTATAAAACAGAAACATGGGCTGCACTTGATGATGATAATTCAACTGTTATGGCATCAATGGAGGTTATTCCCTACACTGTCCGTTTTGACGGAAACGATATTTTAATGGGCGGTATCGGAGGAGTGGCGACTATTCCTACATGCCGCAGGCAGGGTTGTATAAGAAATTGTTTCTCCGCTGTTTTTAAAGATTTAAACGATAAAGGTTTTGTTCTTTCGCATCTTTACCCTTTCAGCCATGCTTATTACCGTAAATTCGGTTATGAAACCGGTGTACGTTTTAATAATTATGATATTAATTTTAATGCCATAAAAAAATATGATTCTGACGGTTATGCGGAATTTTTAAATCCTGAATCTGATTTGTCCGTACTTGATGAAATATATAATAAATTTTATAAGGATTATAATTTGTCCGGAGTTAAAAAATCATACAGTAAAAATTATATACAAGCTAACTTATTAGGTGAATGCCATTACATATATATATGGCGGAATTCAAAAAAACAAGCAACCGGATTTATGATTTTCCGGGAAAATGACGGATTTATTGATTGTAACAGTAATTTCGGATATAAAAACGGATTTTTATTCCTTGATACAGATGCTTTGCTTGGTTTATTAAATTTTGCAATGACAGCATTTGTACCGCGTTATAAATCAATAAGGTTGCAGCTCCCGTTTGAAATGCGTCCCGATTTATTATTAAATGAAGCTAACGATATAAAGTGCAGTATTTATTTCAACGGAATGACACGTGTAATTAACGCGGAAAAAACATTAAACTTATGCTCTTGCCTCGGAAACGGTGAAGTTAATATTTCCATTATAGACGATATGGCACCTTGGAACAACGGAGTTTGGAAATTGAAATTCGGAAGCGGCGGTAATAATATTGTTACTAAAACCGAAGATATTCCTGATATTGAAATGGATATCGCAGCTTTTACAACTTTAATCTGCGGTTACAGCGGATATGATGATATTATTTTTATGCAAAATGTAAAAATAAAAAATAAAAACGCTCCCATAAGAAACGTTTTTTATAATAAAAAAGCAATAACGACAGATTCATTTTGATTCAGGTAACTTGTTTTTCATCATAATATCTTTGACTAAAAATATAACTCCGATACAAATTAATATATCTCCGATACTGATCATACCTCCGATGACCGGTATCGGTATTTTTATTATGTCACCTAAAAAATAAAGCTTTGTTTCCGTATTCGAAAAAATATATCCGATTCCCAAATCTTTTCCTGAAAGTTCGGGTACTTCCCTCACCGGCATTTTAAAGCCATTTAACGCAATAACAAAAAAGTTTAATAACCCTCCGGCAAAACAAATAATTGAGCCCAATTTATTTTTTATATTAAAAATTATAAACATAAAAAATAATATATAACTAATCAAACATAAAAACATATGTTGTGATTCAAATTTGAATAAATTGTACAATAATTTATCGGTAATTTCGATTCCATACGATATAATTATAATATATATACATCGAAGCCCTAAAATTAAATTATATATATTCCCTTTTTTTATAATACCGTACAGTATTCCGAAACCGATTGATATCAGCATTATCATAAAATATAATAAATAATTTACGCACCCTGCGCTTCTTCTTTAAAATCGTGAACAAGTTTTATTATTTCATCTTTTGATTTTAACAGAGCTTCTACTACTTCCGGATGAAATTGTTTTCCCGATTCTTTTGAAATTATATCAATTGCTATTTCGGCTTCTTTTCCTAATCTATAAGGCCTATCGCTCGTTATTGCGTCAAAAGTATCTGCAACTGCCAGTATATATGCGTATATTGAAACCGGTTCATCATCTTCAGTAAGCGGAGGATATCCTCCCTCTCCGTCGTATCTTTCGTGATGATGCAATACAATTTCAAGGATATTATTAGGAATTTTAGATTTAACAAGTATATCTATCGCATAATTCGGGTGCTTTTTTATAATACTCCATTCTTCAGGATTTAACATGGCGTTTTTATTTAATATAGCGTCTCCGATTCCGATTTTACCTATATCATGCAGAACAGAAGCAGTTCTTAAAATATTTATTTTATTTTTAGGAAGGCACATTTCTCTTGCAATTAATCCGGCATAATCGCTTACTCTTATAGAATGACCTTTTGTATATTTATCTTTTGCTTCAATAGCCGCTACCAATGTATGTATTAATCTCATAGTTTGATTACGGCTGTCAATATATAATTTAAAAGCATATCTTGCAAGACCGAGAGGAATAAAAAACAAAATCGCAAGATAAGGACCCGAAGGCATACATAATATAGCTGCAAAAAAATAACCTATCGGAGTTGTAGCAAGCCAGGAAGAAATCATTTCGACAAAATTTGCGCGGAAAGCCTCAAAAAAAGATACATGACCGTTAAGTGAAAGCAATGTAAACAGTATTATACTGTTCATTATCAAAACAACTATAACAAACAATAAAAGAGGAAGTAAAATATACGGCAGCGATAAATCTCCCGGTACTCCTCCGGTCAATGAAAATACTAAACCGCCTATATATATTGATATTACATGATTTCCTATATTAAACAGTGTTTTAACAATGGGAGTATTCAATACAGACAAAAAGCTGTTTTTTTCTTTTTTGTATTTAAAATTAAAAATTAACGGAGTGCAAAAAAATAATAATGATATTGTGGCTTCTTTACCGAAAATCAACATTGAAGTAAGCAAAAATAAAAACGATAAATCCAGAAAAATATTTTCGTCAACATTCAGAGGGAAACTGCGTGATATAATCATCATGATTGCGATTGATATCATGATCATATAATTCGCTTTGAAATCACCGGACATAATATATTTATATATTATAAAAAGAGTAAATAATAACCCTCCGAACGCTATAATATAAGAATATATTCTGGCAGATATTTTCATTTTTGAGTCTAAATGTTCCACACTTACCTCGCAAATCTATAACAAAAACCGATTTTCCGAATTAAAAATAAAAGTCTATAACAAATTAACTATTTATAAAGTTAACATATTATCTGTTAGCGCCAGCTAAGAAGCGCACCGCTTGATAAAATAAGAGCAGCAAGTGCTACAAGTGCTGATACAACCTTAAATTTCACAGATGATTTCCTCCATCGTATATGTACTCTGCATATCCGCTGTTTTAGGCAGGCATCATCCGCTTCGCTCCACGGAAAATCGGCTTTTTGTTCTTTAAATTAATTTATTTAATATTATTAATTAATGGCAATGTTCTGTTTGCGGCTCCTAGTGTCGCTTTTAATATACTGATATTTGGATCATTCCCTATTGCCGATGTTCCGATTCTGTAATGTTTATTTCCATTGATGCTAAAACTTAATAATATTACATTTATTTCTTCATCAGCTAAATTTATTGTTTTTATATCCATAAGATTTATTATTTTTTCAATTCCAATAAATTTATGCAATGCGTCTATTGTTGCTTCGGAAATTATTCTATCGCGGTTTATAATCGAACCGCTCGCTTCTCCGCTGTAAATAATTCCATTGTAAGATAGGCTTACATGACATTCGAAAAAATCCCGTTTAATTGTTGTTATAATTTCTTCATAAGCCAATCTTTTTTCCAGTATTAAATTTGATGAGCTGTCAATATTAACAAGTGCAACACTGACAACATTATGATTTATTTTTATATTATATTTTGCAGCTAAAATTGATTCTATATCCCGGACTACTTGTTTTACAGATTTGTTTGTATCGGAAACGACATGAATTTCTGTGATTATTCCTTCGTCGTTTATTTCCACCCGAACAAACAATACGCTTTTTAATTGACGTATTGATATTTCAAGATCTTCTTTTGTATATTCGTATATGTATTTTACGTTTTCGTTGTCCATGTAAAACAATTCCTTTACATGAAATATTTTATGAAATTTTATTAGTATTAACAGTGTTAACATATTGTATATATATTATTATTAATATACACAATTTTATATTTCTATTATAGCATAAATATCCAATAATTAAATATATATTTTAAAACATAACATAGAGTTTACATACTGTTAAAATATATAAATAGTATACAATAATAAATAAATTATATTATTACTTATGATTATATTGTAATTATAATATTTTTAATGAGGTAAAATATATATGACAGAGGCTGTAAAACGCATACGAGATTTTTATAATTTTAAACCCGGAGCTCCGATATATCGGAATGAATTCGGTTATTTTACTCTTGAAAGATGGAAAAGAGAAAAATATATCGATGACAGTACTAATTTAATTCAATTATTCGGTTTTGACAACGGAGGAGTTCTTTCTTTAGGGCAGCTTGGATGGTGCGAAGCGGCTCTTTGTCCGTATTTTGATGAAGAAGTATTGGAAAAACGCGGAGAATACGAATTGATACGTGATTATGCCGGCAGAAATGTTTTGTTTTTTAAAGGAAGAAGAAGCGGATTCATGCCGACATACGAAAAACATCCTGTATATGATTTCGAAAGTTGGGAAAACAATATAAAATGGCGTATGAATCCTGATTCTCCGGAACGTTTTGCGGATTTGGAACAGAGAATGAACAACGCTAAAAAATTATCCGAAGAAGGATATATAATGCAGCAAAACTTAATCGGGGGATACATGTATTTGCGTTCTCTTATCGGACCGGAAGATTTATTGTACTTTTTTTACGATAATCCCAAATTGATACATGCTTGTATGGAAAGATGGTTTGAATTATCGGATAAAGTAATATCGGAACATCAAAAATATATAACTCTTGACGAAGTTTTTTTAGCGGAAGATATTTGCTATAAGGATGGTTGTCTCATTTCACCTGATTTTATGCGTGAATTTTTATTTCCGTATTATCAACAGCTTATTGATAATGTAAAGAAAAGACAAATCGATAAAAATCGCAGACTTCATATTCAAGTTGACACAGACGGAAATTGTTTACCCGTTATTGATATTTATAAGGAACTTGGGTTAAATTATATGTCACCCTTCGAAGTTGCTTCAGGTTGTGATGTAGTTGAAGTCAGAAAAAAATATCCGGATTTATTAATGCGCGGGGGAATCGATAAACGTGTGCTTGCACAGAAAAAGGATGACATTGATTATATGCTTGACCGTATTATGCCTTTTATGCGGGAACACGGAGGATACATACCTACATGCGATCACGGTGTCCCCGAAGAAGTAAGTTTTGAAAATTATATGTATTACAGAACCAGAATGAACGAATATTGTAAATAAAAATATAATAAATAGGTTTTTGCAATTATAATACTGTAAAAACCTATTTTTTAACATTATTTTGTATAATTATTTAATATATTAATTTTATATACTTTATTAATATAAATAATTATCTTTTTTCTTTATTTGTTTATAATTTCTCCGCATTCCGGACAAAATTTCGGAGGATTTGATTCGTCCGTTGTTTCCCAACCGCATTTTTTACATTTCAATTTTAAATCATCAGGTTTTTTAGATCCGCAATCAGCACAAAATTTTCCGGTATTTTCTTTACCGCAGCTGCATTTCCAGTTATTATTTATTATTACCGGTTTTTTAGCTCCGCAATCAACACAGAATTTTCCGGTATTAACAGTTCCGCATTCACATTTCCAGGAATTTTCTTTATTTTCCGTCATTGGAATGGGTTTAGCTTTACCACAGCCTCCGCAGAATTTTCCTTGATTTATTGTTCCGCATTCACATTTCCATCCATCGGTTTCGCCGTTCTTTTTTTGTCCTTTTTCAAATAAATCGCTTGCATTTGCTCCGCCGGCCTGCTGAGCCATGTTCAAACCGGCAAATGCCATAAGCGGGCCTGTTCCCTCGTTTTTAGAAGCGTTAACCATCGCTTCCGACTGAGCACCTACAATTGTTGCCGCCGCCATTGTCGGATCACGCATAACCGCGCTTCTTTGCAATTGTTTTATCATATTTTGATCTTCTTCGGATATAGTAATAGAATTTATTCCGAACGCAACAATTGCTATACCGCGGTGATTTGTCCATTTTTCAGATAATACTGTATTTAAAGCGTTTGCTAAATCTTCTGTATGTGCCGGCATTTCACTATATCTAACTCCTAGAGCAGATATTTTCGCAAACGCAGGCTGGAGTGCTGTCAGCAATTCTGTTTTTAACTGGGATTCAATAATATTCCTTTTAAAATCAGGATCAACATTTCCGCATACATTGGTATAAAAAAGCAGCGGATTAACTATTTTATATGAAAATTCTCCGAAACAGCGAACCGCACTGTCAATATCCAAACCGATATTACGGTCTACTATACGGAAAGGAACAGGATTTACTGTACCGTATTTATTACCTATTATTTCTTTTTTATTGAAATAATATACACGCTGATCTTTGGGTGCATCACCGCCGAATGCTATACGTTTTCCGATTTGATTGAATGTTGCTTTAATATTTGTTCCCAAATCACCGTAAAATAAACTTGCTTCAGTTGATGTATCATATAAAAATTCACCGGGATCTCCGGAAAACTCGACAATTTTACCGCCGTCCACGATTATCATAAACTGACCTTCGTTTACGGCTATTATTGAACCATTGGAAATTACATTATCTTCACCTTTTTTATTCGATGTTCTTTTATCGCTTGTTTTTTTCTCGCCTTTTGCAACCAATATATCAGATGAAATTGAAGTACAATAAAAATATTCGCGCCATTGATCCGCAAGTACTCCTCCGGCAGCACCTGTTACCGCTTTAATTAATCCCATATGTAACCTCTTTATAATATTTATCTTTTTAATAATATGCGCGGTGAAATGAATACTCCACCGCGCCATAATATATTTTAAATTTATCTTACCGCTAAAACATCGGATTCGTATTTTTTAACTTCTTTTAACCAATCGCCTCTGACCGGAACATTTTCCATTTCGCAATAATGATCCCATATTACCGAGAACGGGAGAGATTTACATTCTTCGAGACAAGCAAGACGTGATGTATAATCGCCTTCAAGTTCAAATTTTTTCAAAAGTGCTGTCGGTTCGAGAGCTGCGTAAAGCAATGCTTTTTGCATATTGCGTGTTCCGATAACCCAAGCCGCAATGCGGTTTATAGAAGCATCAAAGAAATCAAGTCCTATATGAACGCGTTTATCGAAATTATTACGGAGAATTTCGAGAGCGATATTGCGGAGCTCATCATCAAGTATAACAACGTGGTCGCTGTCCCATCTTACAGGACGCGATACATGAAGCAGTACATCAGAAACGAACAGCATAGCCGATGAAATTTTATCGGATATAACTTCTGTCGGATGGAAATGTCCGGCGTCAAGAGTTAAAACTTTATTATTCTTTATAGCATAACCCATGTAAAATTCATGAGAACCTATAGTCGCGCTTTCCGCACCTATACCGAAAAGTTTACATTCGATAGCGTCAAGATTATATTCCGGATTGCAATAATCCTTGAATACTTCATCATACGCTTTTTCGAGACGTTCTCTCCAAGCATAACGGTCTACCGGAATATCCTTAAAACCATCGGGAATCCAGTAGTTTGTAACAACCGTATTATTTAATTCTTTTCCGATATATTCGGCTATTTTACGGCTTGCGATACAATGATCTATCCAGAATTTTCTTATTTTATCGTCCGGATGTGAAAGTGTAAAACCGTCAGCACTTAACGGATGTGAAAACAATGTCGGGTTAAAATCAATTCCTAAATTGTTTTTCTTAGCCCAGTCAATCCATGTGTCAAAATGTTTCGGCTGTATTTCATCGCGTTCAACTTTTTCGCCTAAATTATCCAAATACATAGCGTGCAGTGCGATACGTTTTTTACCGGGTACCAAGGAAGCAGCTTTTTCAAAATCCGCTTTTAATTGATCCATCGATTTTGCTCTTCCGGGATAATTTCCCGTAGCTTGAATACCTCCGGTCAAATCTCCGTCCGGATTTTCAAACCCTCTGACATCGTCGCCCTGCCAGCAGTGCATTGATACCGGAATGTTTTTAACTCTTTCTATAGCAGCGCATGTATCAACGCCCATTGAAGCGTAAATTTCTTTTATTCTTTCATATGCTTTTTGATGAGACATTATAATCCTCCGAAATATTATATAATCATTAAAAAATTATAGTGTTACAATCTTAAAATAACTTTGAAGAAATCTTTATTACAAAAATACGAAATCAAACAAAACTTAAATATACATGTTTCATTTATTTCTACAAACGGACTATTTTAAAATTTTTACTATAACGTTTGCATTATAACATAATTTTATATTTTATGCAATGTTTTTTCTAAAATATAAATGAAAGCTTTGTATATTTTATTCTTCGATTAATTTAACAAATTTACCGTAAGCTTCTTCCCAGATATCGCTGTGATTTGGTTCATATAATTTAATTTCAAACGAATTTCTTATTAAATGGCGGGCTTGTGTTAAATCCTTTACTTCTCCGCTAGCGATGGATTGTCCGATTATATTACCGATAGCTGTTGCTTCAACGGGTCCTGCGTAAACCGGACGGTTTGTTGCGTCAGCTGCCAATTGACAAAGCGGAGCTTCTTTGCAGCCTCCTCCGACTATATTTATAAACGGAGTTCTGCTGCCTTTTATTTCATCGATTTTATCCATAGTCCAGCGATATTTTAAAGCTAAGCTATCGAAAATACAGCGTACAATTTCACCCATACTCTCCGGTACATGCTGTCCTGTACGGCGGCAATAATCTGATATACGGCGGGGCATGTTTCCGGGAGCGACAAATGAAGGATCATCGGGATTTATAATCGATTGCAGAGGTTTTGAAGACATAGCCAAATTCGACAATTCGTCAAATGAAACATTTATTCCTTCTCTGGTCCATTGGCGTTTTGATTCCTGTTCGAGCCATAAACCCATTATATTTTTCAAAAATCTGATTTTACCTGAAACTCCGCCTTCGTTTGTAAAATCATACTTCGCTGATTCTGCCGTAATAGCGGGCTGAGGAATTTCGCTTCCCATAAGCGACCATGTTCCGCTTGATATATAAACAAAATCTTCTCCCTTTGCCGGAACCGCTACAACAGCAGAAGCAGTATCATGAGAACCAATAGAAACTACTTTTGCTCCTATATATCCAACATCATCAAGAACTTGAGGAAGCAAGGAACCCGTTACTGTGCAGGGAGAAACAATGTTTGTAAAAATATGACGCGGTATTCCGAAACGGTCGATAAGTTCCCATGACCAGTCACGTTTTTTTGCATCAAGCAACATACCTGTAGAAGCGATTGTATATTCAGTTTGTTTTATTCCGGTTAAAAAATAATTTAATAAATCGGGAATGAATAAAAGTTTATCTATTATTTCGAATTTTTCCGGATTATCTCTTAGATCAGCTGCTAACTGGAATATTGTATTAAAATTCATTGTTTGTATTCCGGTATAGTTGTATATATCCTGTTTCGGAACACGCGCGAATGCATAAGGCTGAATATCATCTGTCCTTGAATCACGGTAATGATAAGGATTAGCTAACAATCTTCCGCTTTTATCAAGAAAACCGTAATCAACACCCCAGGTATCTATACCTATAGATGAAATATCCCGGTCATCGGACAATACACATTTGCGTATTGATGATTTTATTTCATGGAATATACGAAGTATATCCCAGTTAAAAGATCCCGCCGTTAAAACAGGTTCATTAGGAAAACGGTGATTTTCCTCAAGCGATAATTTATTTCCGTCATAATAACCGACAATTCCTCTTCCGCTTGAAGCTCCAAGATCGATTGCCAGCATTTTTTTAACAGCCATTATAATTTAAACTCCTTATTATGTGTTATATTGTACATGCGCTTTTATTTATATATTTTTATTATATATACCTTTTTACAGCATCAGCAGCAGCACGGAAAGCTTGTGCCGAAGTAGCGTATTGATTTATGACTTTCCCCTCGCCATCTTGCTTTTGCAAATTGTCTATTCCGCGGAAAACCTGCAAGTGAGGTTCAATTGTAAGTATAAATGTTTTATCATATTTTTTTAAAGCTTCTATTGTCTGCGGTATTTTACCTATTCCTTCACCCGCGGGCATCATTTGTTTATCTTTTGAAGAATCTTTTATGTGTAAATAATAAATATAATCGCAAAGCAAATTATATGCTTGAGGATAAGGTTCCACATCGCAGCAAATAAAATTCGCATGATCAAATATACATTTTATATCGCCTCTAAAATATTTTTGTATGTCAAGACACCTGACATCTGTATCACCGTAAATATCTCTTTCGTTTTCATGACATATAACCGCATCCATCGCGTTTGCGGTTTCAAGCATTTTTTCCATTTTATACAATACTTCACCGCGGCAATCGTCCGCGCTTCTTCCAGCCGGAATATAAAAACTAAACAATCTGATTCTTTTTGTATCAAAAATATGTGCAAGTTCAATTACATGTTTTAATTTTTCCAAATGCTGCGGAAAAGGATCATCAAGCTTGATTTTTCCTATAGGCGAACCTATAGATGAAACAGAAAGTCCGTTTGCTTTTAATTTTTCGTTCAATATTTTTGCTTCATCACATTTAATATCCGATATATTTTTACCGTCTACTCCGCGGATTTCCATATACTTTATATTGTTTTCTATAAGTCCATTTATTTGTTCGTCAAATATCGGAGAATATTCGTCCGCAAAAGCGGATAATACAAATTCTGCCATATGTAATATTAATCTCCCGTTTTAATTTAAAATAATTCTTCTTTTTGAATTTATGACATTGAATAACGGTTTTTCATATTATCGTGACTGATTTTCATGCTTTCAAAAGCATCCATATAAACATTATCCTGTTCGACAAAATGCCATATAATATTTTTTTCTCCGGAAGCAGCTATAATTGTGTCAAAATTAATATTGCCCGTAAGCATTTCTGTCATGCGTATTTCGTCATTTACAACTCTCATATCTTTTAAATGAGTACAGAATATGCGTTCACTGTGATCATTTATATATTTTGACGCATCAACTCCGCCGCTCACCGCCCAGTATGTATCAAAAGTTAATTTAAAAGCTTCCGGATCAGTATTATCAAGTATCAAATCAAGGATATATTTGTCCTCTGATTTTTCAAATTCCATTCTGTGGTTATGATATAAAAATACCATTCCGGCAGCTTTTATTTTTTCAACCGCGGAAGCGTATTCAAAACACATTTTCATATAAGAATCTTTTGTACGGCCGAAAGGACAGCTTCCGATACCTATAGAATTACAACCGAACATCTTGTGTTCTTCAATAACACGATCTGTTTCGTTTAGAACACGCATTTGATTTGTATGAGTTAAAACTACCAAAAGACCTGTTTCTTCTGAAGCGGCTTTTATTACTTCAGGAGTAACAGAAGCGCCTACACCTGATACTTGTACGCTTTTATATCCGATTTCCGCAACTTTTTTCATTGTCGCAAAAAAATCTTCAGCCGTTTTGCAATATTCCCGAAGTGTGTATAGCTGTGCTCCTATGTTCAAATTTTTATATGACATAATTTTTTCTCCGTTTCACAATATTCCCGAAATGAATAATTCTGTGCTATTAAATTCAAACCAGAATTTAATATAACATTTTATTCCTCCGTTTATATTATAATGTATTTTTTATTTTAATTCAACAACAGTTACGCCAGAATCACCCTCACCATATTTACCCGGACGGAATGATTTAATTCTCGGATCATTTTTTAAGTTTTCCTGAAGCGATTTCCGAAGCGCTCCCGTACCTTTACCATGTATAAGCCTTGCGGAATTTAAATTTATCATTTTTATTTCATCCAGATATTTGTCAACCGAAGCCCAAGCGTCTTCTCCGTTCATGCCGCGCAGGTCAAGTTCGCTTTTTATATCAGCACGGACAGAAGTTTTATAATTCGAAGCTCCGACTTTTCTTTTATTAGCATCTGTAACCGTTACTTTTTCTGTATCCGCAAGCATTAAATTTTTAATATTCGTTTTCATTTTGATAATACCCGCCTGGACTGTAACCTCGCCGTTATTATCAGGAGATTCCAACAAAACTCCCAGCTTATTAATATTAATGAGTACAACTTCATCACCTCGTGTAAACGGACGGGGCGGTTTATAATCGTTTATTATTTTCTCTTTTACAGGATTTATTTCGTTTCCGCGTTCACGTAATGTTTTTCTTATTTCATCACGCATAGCGTCCATTTCTTCGGTTAATTTTCCGGTTTCACGGGCTTTTTTCATTTCAGCGAGCTGTTCGAAAATAAATTCGCTTGATACCCTTGCACTTTCGATTAATTGAATTGATTTAATTCTGGATTTTTCAAGTTCTTTTTCGGTTTCCTCAACCTTTTTTTTCAAAGCAGCTTCAGTTTTTTGGGAATATAATTCGTATTCTCTTCGGATTTTTACCGCTTCATTTCTTTGATTTTCAAGATCAATCCTAATTTTTTCGAGTTTATCAATAGTATCTTCAAATTTTTTATCATCTCCGCTTACAAGTTCGCGGGCACGATTTACAATTGATTCGGGTAAACCCAATTTCGTAGATATAGCAAAAGCGTTTGAACGTCCAGGAGTGCCTATTATTAATTTGTATGTCGGTTTTAAAGTATCTATATCAAATTCGCAGGAAGCGTTTGTAACTCCTTCTGTATTTAAAGCGTATTCTTTTAACTCCGCGTAATGTGTTGTAGCCGCACTTAAAACCTTTTTTTTGCGGACGTTTTCTAAAATAGCTATAGCGAGAGCCGCACCTTCTACCGGATCTGTACCGGCTCCGAGTTCGTCAAACAATATAAGGCTTCCTTCGTTCGCATCATCAATTATTTTTATTATATTAGTCATATGAGCGGAAAAAGTGGATAGCGATTGTTCTATCGATTGTTCGTCACCGATATCGGCAAGTATATCTCTAAAAACCGGCATAACAGAAGTATCATCAGCCGGTATATGAATTCCCGCTTGGCACATAAGGCAAAGAAGCCCGAGTGTTTTAAGCGATACTGTTTTTCCTCCGGTATTCGGACCGGTTATTACCAATGTATCAAAATGACCGCCTAAAAATATATTTATCGGCACAACTGTTTTCGAATCGAGCAAAGGATGACGCGCGTGATATAATTCAACGGTTTTTTCGGCTGTTATACGAGGTTCGGCTGCGTTAATTTGAAACGAATATTCCGCTCTTCCGAAAATAAAAGCGAGTTCGGTTATATTATAATAATTTAAAGATATATCCGCAGAATTTTCCGCGCACATAGCTGAAAGCTCTGCTAATATTCTCTCGATTTCATGCGTTTCCGCGCTTTCAAGTTCGCGAAGTTCGTTATTTGCGTCTACAACAGCCATAGGTTCGATAAATATAGTGGCTCCTGAAGCCGATATATCGTGTGTTAAACCCTTTATTTCATTTCTGTATTCGCTTTTTACCGGTATAACATATCTTCCGCCGCGTTGAGTTATTATATTGTCCTGTAAATATTTTGTGTATTCACCGGACACAAATTTTTGCAATAAATCTTTTATTTTAAATTGTGTGTTTCTTATTTTGCGACGGATTTCCGAAAGTTCGGGACTCGCTTCATCAGCTATCATATCTTCCGAAATGATAGTGCGGTAAATCCTTTCTTCAAAAGAACGGTTTGCACTGAGTCTCCCAAAATTTTCTTCGAGAACCGTTTCCAAATCACGCACAGAATTAATATAGTCTATCAAAAGTCTTGCGGTCCGTAAAACTGCCGCGATATCAAGCAGTTCCCGCATTGTAAGTATCGCATTTTTATCAGCTCTTTCAAGAGAAGCATTAATATCTTTTATTCCGCCGAATGAAGGTGTTCCTTTTAAAGCGGCAAGTTTTTTTGCGTCGCTGGTTTGTTTTTGGCGGAATTTAACTTTATCTATATCATTTGACGGCATGAGTTTCATCGCAAGCAAGGCTGAGCCTTCAGTATGGCAGCATTCCGATAAATGATTTAATATTTTTAAATATTCAAGCGTTGTGACAGCTTTGTCAAATACAGGCATTTTTTATCTCCGTGTTTATCTGATTGTTATGATATTGAATGATAATATTTTAGTGTTTTAAAATCACGGTCGAGTTGAGAAAGAAGATACATTTCGCAGATATCAAAAAATTCATCCAACAAATCATCTGTCAGAGAAAACAAAAATATTCTGTTAATATCCGCTTCCGCGATAAAACGCATCGCTTTTATTATATTATTATCACAATATCTTATGTATTTATTTTCCTCCGTTTTACTTTTTTCCGGAATACATTCTCCGCAAAATAAGATTCCTCCCGGAATATCGAAATAGCAACCTTCGGTGCCGCATTGACATAAAGTTAAATCCGGCATAAACCCGCTTTCGCAGCATATTCGCATTTCAAAAACAGCTTTTATAAAATTATTCTGTTTCAAATTATTACAGATTGCGTACATGCAGTTCAAAGCAAGCCTTAAAAGTTGAATCTGCCCGTTTTCTTCGGTTGCAACATCATCTAAAACATCGCAGATATAAGAAATCAAGGCAAGTTTTTCTATTCCCATAGAAATATCATAAAAATCGTTTATTGGGCTTATTTCCCGTACTGTCATGCTTTTATTTTTTTCATACAGTGTAAATTCACCGTACAGCATAATATGAACGCTGCTGCGGAGCGAGCTTTTCATGCTTTTTACGCCTTTTGCGCACACAAAAAGCCTGCCGCGTTCAACAGTCAGTAAAATAAGATATTTATCATTGTCACCGTTATCAATTTCGCGTATTATCAGTCCGGTAACTTTTGTCAGCATAATTTATATATCTTTATCATTAAAACCAAAATTGTTTAAATTATAATTATTATCACGCCAGTTTTCTTTAACTTTAACCCATGTGTTCAAATAAACTTTCACACCGAAAAATTTTTCCATATCTTCACGGGCCCAAGTCGATATTTGCTTCATCATATCTCCGTTTTTTCCGATCAATATACCCTTATGCGAATTTTTTTCGCAGATTATTTCTGCTCTTATTCTGATAAGAGTTTTGAGATCTTCAAATTCTTCAATAACAACAGCAACTCCGTGTGGTATTTCTTCTTCCGTTGATCTTAAAACTTTTTCGCGGATGATTTCAGCCGCTATTTGTCTTTCCGGCTGATCTGTTACGATATCATCCGGATATAAATGTTCCTGCTCATATAAAAATTTACTGCATTCATCTATTATTATATCGGTTCCGTCATTTTTCAAAGCGCATACCGGAATAACGGAAGCAAAATCATATTGTTCCGCGTAAAGCTGTATAGTCTGAGCGATTTTACCCGCGTTTGATTTATCTGTCTTGTTTATAACTAATATACACGGAATATCGTTTTGAGATACACGTTCGATGATATTTTTTTCATGCACACCTATTCTCGGTTCAGCTTCAACAACCAAAACACAGGCGTCAACATCTCCGATAACACTTGAAGCGGATTTATTCATAAATTTACCGAGTTTGGTTTTGGAATTATGAAATCCCGGAGTATCAAGAAAAATGAACTGATCATCACCCCGTGTTAAAATACCGGTGATTCGGGTTCTTGTTGTCTGAGGTTTTGATGAGACTATTGATATTTTTTCGCCGAGTATATTATTTATTATAGTAGATTTACCTACGTTAGGTTTCCCCACAATGGCGAAAAAACCGGTTTTTTTCATTATAATATTCCTTTTATTTATATTTGTTATTTTAATTGTATAGTTAATTATTGTACATAATAAAGTATAACAAAAAAACTGTTTAATTGCAACAATTATTAAAATTTTTATCCTAAGTAAAACTACATACTACTTCAAGAAGAACTGGAATATAAAGTATTTGTACAAAAAAATTATAAAAGAAAAATTAAATACAGTTTATTTATATAATTTATTTAAAATCTGAAAATTATATAAATTAATCATAATATTATACAAATAATGTTGAATTATTACTATTGCAAAACATTGATTTAATTTTTTTTTTTGTCTATAATGTTCATGCGGTAAAAATTAATATTTTAAAATTTATTGCAATATTATTTGTGAGGTGTAAAATGGCAGAAACAAGAAACAGCGGAAAAAATAAAAATATTTTAAATTTAATAATCATTTGCGTCGTTTTAGCAGTTTTAGTTACCGGATTTATTGTTATATACAACATTTTTTCCGATAAACCTGTTGAGGGAGAAAAAAACATCGAAGTAAAGGTAGTCTTAAGCGACGCCTCCTCAAAAAGTTTTAAAATTAAAACAACGGAAGAATTTTTACGCGGGGCTTTGGAACAAGAAAAATTAGTTTCCGGAACAGAAAGCGAATATGGTTTGTATATCAAAGAAGTTAACGGAACGACTGCTGATGAAGCCAATCAGGAATGGTGGTGTATCACAAAAAGCGGAGAAGAAGTTATGACAGGTGTTGATATGACTCCGATTTTAGACGGTGATATATTTGAAATAACATTAAAAATCGGTTGGTAAAGTATGAATTTAGATAGCGGAGATAAAAAAACAAAATCCTCCGTTATAAACGGAAACATAAAATATATTACCATAACAGCAATGCTGGCGATAATTATGTATATTTCGCAAGTGGTATTAGCTTTTTTACCGAATATCGAACTTGTATCTTTTTTTGTGGTAGTATTTGTTGTGGCTTACGGTTTAAAAGCTTTTCCGATAATCGGAATATTTATTATTGCCGAGGGTTTAACATACGGTTTTGGGTTATGGTGGATAAATTATCTTTATGTTTGGTTCATTTTAGCGTTTGTTACACTGATATTCAGAAAATCTAAATCTGTTTTGGTATATTCGTCAATTTCAGCATTTTTTGGTTTATCGTTTGGATTTTTATGTTCGCTTACATATTTATTTGTAGGAAATTTTGCATCAATGTTTGCTTATTGGGTAGCAGGAATTATGTTTGACGTAACACACTGTATATCAAACTTTGTTATAATGTTGATTTTATATAAACCAATTTATTTTATTTTAAATAAATTAAACAAATAAAAATTTACCGGCAGATGATTTTTACATCCTGCCGGTTTATTATTTTGTTAACAAACATTCAATATAGTTTATTTTATAAATCTAAAAACATTTTAACGAAATTATAATTTTATTACTGTGATTTATTAATAATATTTTCCTGTAAAAAATTTTTATTAATATTGTATTTTTATTTAATAAAATCTGATTAATTCTATCAATATAAAATATTTAAATCATTTCCCGCGCCGAAACGCACAATATTATATTCCGCATTCCATGAATGTTCGTTTGTACCGAAATCATTCGGACCGAATCCGATTAATTCTCCGCCTTTATGGTGATGCGGTCCAAGTAAGTTTCTCATACTGTTTGTAAGTTCAATACCTATTATATTTTTGCCTTGTTTTAAAAACTTTCCTATTTCCGCTTTAAAAGGCTCCCAGCATAACGTTTTAACATACTCGCCGTTTATAAATAATTTCAATACGATAGCGTCCGGATGATTAAAAATAATATCGCAATTACCGCCGTACCAATCTATTTCCTTTTCCAGATATATTTTACCTGCAAAATATTTAAATCCGTCCGTTGTTAAATCATTTATATTTACATGATTTTTAGGTTTTGAAATAATATCTTTACCTCTCATAAAATGCGAACTTATATTAGCTTCCTTTACTTCTCCGTTTTCCTGCGTTATTATAAAATCACCTATTAAATATATTGCCTCAAGTTCTGTTTCAAAAGTCATTCTGTTTGATTCCGCTTCATGGATTGACGGATTGTTTTTCACTTCATAAACACGTTCTGATAAATAAAAATATCTTTTTATCGTTATTATATTTTTCCCTTTAACTAGATATTTTTCTATAGGAATTTTTTTGAAATTTTTATCATAATGCCATCCTATAACACTTGCATTTATATCCAAACCGTTTATTTTTATTTCATT
>JAVBPA010000066.1:0-6588 GCA_031549925.1 Eubacteriales bacterium | reverse complement strand
TAATTAAAGAAAGTCCTATTATATGCCCGCTGTCCGACGGCGTCGCTTGGTCGCGCGAAAGAATTTTATCTGATATTACTGAAGGCGAAGAAACATTGAGAATCCGAAGAGATATACTGGATTATCTTTTCCATTGTTTATGCACACATATGAGCCATTTGGCTATGGCGGATGCCCGTGCTTACAGCAATGCCGATAAATCAAGTACAGAATATTTAAATATGTTGAGACGCGGAATAATAATCCACGAAAAAATTGATAAAATCATGGAAATATTTTTCGAGGACGGAGATTACGCATTTGCCCGCGAAGGTATGGTATATGATTATGCAGTGCTTGCACAGAGTTATATAACTTTCGGCGAATATGATAAGGCTCTCGATAATATCGAAAAATGTGCGGAAACCGCGATAATTTTTGATACAGAAAAACCGGGGGCGCACACATCAATTCTGGTAAAAGGGATTAAAATATACGGGGATTATCATCTCAGCAACTACGGAAATCACGCTAAAGATATACGCTATAATCAAAGTTATCGCCTAATACACGATCACGATTGGTTTTTAAATAATGAGCGTTATGCTCCCATATGCGAACATGAGCGTTTCAAATCTGTTATCGCAAACCTTGAAAAATATGCGAAAGTTGAAAACGAGTAACCTTGCATTATAAGCATTAGTGGAAGAAAAGAACAATCTTTGCGAAAATCCAAAGTCTGAAACCAAAAACTTGTAAATATCTTTTTTGTATCCCACAAACGAAAAAGCCGAAAGAAGCCGATTGTTTTAAACCTATCGGCTTTTATGTTTTAATATAATTTTTATAGTAAAAATAATTTATATAAAAATGGATATAGATTTTTAAAATTGCATATTACAGAAAACAAATCTGCTATTATTAATTTATAATTGACTGTTTCAAAACAATATGTTATACTGTTTCGAGAAATTTATAAAGCTTAGTAAGGTGTTTTTATGTTTATCAGTTATAACAAACTCTGGAAATTATTTACCAAAAAAACATAAAAAAGAGACTTGCGTTTAAAACCAAAAATTAGCACTTCGGTAATCGTTAAACTCGGTAAAGGTTAAAATGTAACTACAGATATTTTACTTAAAATATGTAATACATTAGATTGCAATATTTATGATTTAATGGAAATTACAAAGGAAAATTAAATATGGATAAAAAAAACAACCTAATATATAAACCATTAGAACTCATTTCTTTATTTTCGGGTGCAGGCGGGCTCGACTTAGGATTTACCAAAGCCGGGTATAAAATTGTTTCTGCTAATGAATTTGACGAGACCATTTGGGAAACTTATGAAAAAAATCATTCGGCTCCATTAATAAAAGACGACATTAGAAAAATACCATCAAATGCTTTTCCTGAATGTGATGGTATTATAGGTGGTCCGCCTTGTCAATCGTGGAGCGAAGCAGGTAGTTTACGAGGGATAGATGATCCTCGCGGACAATTATTCTTTGAATATATACGTTTATTAAGAGATAAACGACCGAAATTTTTTTTGGCAGAAAATGTTTCGGGTATGCTTGCAAGCAGGCATAATGAAGCTGTTAAAAATATAATTAGGTTGTTTGAAGAATCGGGATATGAAGTATATATAGATATGCTCAATGCTGCCGATTTTGGTGTCCCACAAGACAGAAAACGTGTTTTTTATGTAGGAATTAGAAAAGATTTAAATTGCAAATTTGAATTTCCCAAACCATTAAATACAAAAATTACTCTTAAACAGGCTATTGGCGATTTACAAGATAATGTTGTTCCTGCACGTTCGCAAAATAAAACAAACGGTGATGAATGCGTTATTAATAATCACGAATATATGATTGGTGGATTTTCGAGCATATATATGTCGAGAAATCGAGTGCGTTCTTGGGATGAACAATCTTTTACAATACAAGCGGGAGGACGTCACGCTCCGATACATCCTCAAGCACCTAAAATGACTTTTATAGAACAAAACAAACGTGAATTTGTAAAAGGAAAAGAAAATTTATATAGACGTCTTTCTATTCGAGAATGTGCGAGAATTCAAACATTTCCTGATAATTTTATATTTTTTTATAATGATTTGGCAGATGGTTATAAAATGATTGGTAATGCCGTTCCAGTTCGACTTGCAACTTTTATGGCTATTGCAATATTAAACTGTCTTTCAAAAACAATTGATACAAATGAAACTGCGGTATATAAAGAATCTTCTTTCCAAATCTTTGAGGTAGTATAATTATGAGTAAAGAAAGCAACAATTTAGGTAGAGCATATGAATATGCATGTATTACCCAATTAGAAAAAAGTATTTCTGCAATTAGAGGTGTAGAAATAGTTAAAAACAGCAGTTTTATGGCAAGTAAAAAAGCTTGGGATTGTTTGGATATTTTGTATCATGAAAAATTTATTATCAGCGCAAACGCAGCAATAGAAACTCTATTTGAGACAGAACCGCTTATACTTGAAGATAATAGCGATGTAATTGAATTGATTTTGCAAAAAGATGCAGAAGGCGAAAATGGCGATGTCCGTGATTGCATAATTTTAAGAAAAGGTATAAAATGGGAAATAGGTTTATCTATAAAACACAATCATTTTGCGGTTAAACACAGCCGATTGTCAAAAAATATTGATTTCGGTGATAAGTGGTTTGGATTGCCATGTTCAAAAGATTATTGGAATGAAGTTATACCTATATTTGAATATCTTGAAAAAGAAAAAATAAAAAAAACTAAATGGAGTGAATTAATTAATAAAGAAAGTAATGTATATGTACCTTTGTTGAATGCTTTTTTATCCGAAATTAAAAGGAGTTATGACAATTACAAACAATTACCGGCAAAAATGATTGAATATTTATTTGGAAAATATGATTTTTATAAAGTAGTCAGCATTGATAGTAAAAAAATCACACAAATTCAACCTTACAATTTGCATGGAACCCTTAATAAAAGCAGCAAAAAAGTCAATCCTAAAATTATTATTCCTATAATAGATTTACCTACGCGAATTGTAAAAATAGAATTTAAACCGGGATCAAATACGACCGTTGAAATATATTTTAATGAAGGTTGGCAGCTTAATTTCCGCATACATAACGCAAGTACTTTTGTAGAAACAAGTTTGAAATTCGATGTACAAATAAAAGGCATGCCTGCGGATATTATGATTTTAGAATGTAATTGGAGTTGATATAAAATAATTTATGTTAATGAAAAATTAAAAAGGAATATAAATCCACATCATAAAACAAAAGACACAAACTCATTTTCAATTAAATTTCTTTTGTCATTAGTTCGGCAGTTGTGTTTTTAAGTAATTTATATACAGCGATTTCAGAAATTATCAGAGGGGTGAAAATGTAGATAATACAAAATATTATCATAGGCAGCGCAGGGAATGAAAATCTGAAATAACTGTCTTTATCAATATTATAAAGCCATGCTATAAACCCATACCCCCCGGCCATTCCTATACCGACCGAAGAAACCGTACTTATTACCGATACCCATATGCCTTCCCATTTCAGCATTTTACCGAGATCGGCGTGTCCTAGTCCTATAGCGGAAAGTATTCCGAGTTCTTTTTTGCGCTGTTCTATGCTGATAAATTTCGAGCTTATTAAATTTATAACGCTTACTAAAAAAATTATCCCCAATGCTCCGAATATTAAAATCATTATACCTGTCACTTGATTCTGGTATAGTTTTTTTATTTCGGCGGCTGATTCATAATGAATATTTCCCTCTTCGAAGCAAATAGCTTCCAATTCTTTTATTATCGATTCATGCTTTGAATACTCTATATTTAAATTAATGCTTTCGCATTGCAGTTCTAATCCGTTTGCTTCAAAGGAACTTTTCGGCATTATGATACATGGGAGTATACTTCCGATACCATATTTATAAAGACTTTTTATTTCTCCTAAAATATTTAAAGATATCTGCCCCGTTATACTTGAATCACCGAAATAATCATTCAAATTCACTGTTAAGATTTCATCCGAATGATAAGTATCTTTTTCGGATTCAGATCCGTTTTCGTTATAAAATATATCTTCTGTTATCAAAGCGTTTGATGGATTTTGAACAAAATCCGAAAATTTCAAATTACTTCCCGAAGGTTCTTTTAAAAGTTCTTTAAAAAAATCATCTTCAGTGCATATAATTTTTCCGATAATGGGATATTCCGAAATCTCATCGGTTTTTGAATATGTTTGCGCATAAAAAACAGTTGATTTTTTAACGCCTTCGATATTCAGTATTTTGTTTACAACTTTATCGTTCAGAACAGAATCCCATCCGGAATTATAATATAAAGCTCCGTTCTCTTCTCTTTTACCCATTGATATTTTTATATCCATAGGCATGTTTTTTTGCGTTAAATTGCCTAAACTGTCGTATGTTATAAAACAAACAATGAGTGTTCCTACAAACAGGGAACCCACTAAAGATAATGATATTATCGTTCCTTTCACTCCGTTGTTTTGGCGGAACATATTCAACCTTGCCAAAAGAGAAAGAGAAATTTTTTTATCTGTTTTTATTTCCTTTATTTTTTTATTTGTTTTCACGTTGTTCGAAGAAAATTTAGCAGCTTCGACCGGAGTGGTTTTTCCCGCTCTTCCCGCAGGCAGCATAGTTCCCGCAAAAACCATTATCACGGTTACAACGGAGGTAACAATATATGATTTGATATCCAAAGAAAAAACAGTTGAAATTCCCCCGAATCCTTTATTTACAACAGGAAGAACTATCCGGCTGGCAAATGTACCGGCAATTAATCCGATCGGCAGAGCGGTAATAATATTTAAAAGCGTTTCTGTGTAAACACATTGGATAATCTGCTTTTTTGAAGCTCCTAACAGCGTTAACAATCCGTAATGTCTGGTTCTTTTCGATATTATAATATTGAACGCGTTATAAATTATCAGCGATCCGATCAGAACCACGAATAAAATTAAAACCGAAATTATTATTTTATCAGATAATTTATCAAGATTTGCCAAAAGATATGAATGATTATAGTTTATATTATCATTATCAAGTCCGATAGATTCCGCAAGCAGTTTTGCTGTTTCTGTAGTGTCATAACCTTTTTTTATATGAATCAATAATTCTGTATTGTTTTCGAAACTTTTTTTATCTGTTTCGGATAAAAATGCCTTTGATACAAAAACAAAATTATTTTCCGCAATTTCAAAATTATAATTGTCGTAAACTATACCCGCAATTATAAATTTCATGGGAATTTCTGAGATATCCACTATATTTTCATCAACGTAATTATACTTTTGCAGAGATATTGCAACTTCTTCGCCGATCCTCGCTTCAAAACCGAGAAATTTTGCGGTGCTTTCAGATACAACTATTTCATTTTCTAAAACCGGCAAAGCTCCTTTTTTTATTGTATACCAATCCATAGTATCGAAGTTTTCAAGATAAACTATTCCTGCCGTTTTTCCGTTCTGTCCTTCTATTATCATAGTATTTGAAAAGGAATATTTGACAATCCATTCTACGGCTTCGTTTTGTTTCAATTCTTCTGTTTGCTCCGCGTTTACACCGGAAAATTTAAAATGCGCGTCCCCTCCCTGTGAAACGGAACGGAGATATGCAGTTTTTTGCAAGCTTGTAAAAATATTTAATAAAGATAATACCAATACCACCGCTAAAGCGATCATAATAATCATGCTTTTTCCGCTGTAATGCTTAAAGCTTTGCATTGAATAACGGATGATGTTAAAGCTTTTATTTTTATCCATCAACGATCACCCCGTCCTCTATTCGTATAGCACGGTCGCAGAATTGCGCCACTTTTTCATCATGAGTGATTATCGCCATGGTTTGACCGAGTTTGTCCGCTGATGTTCTGAGCAGATTTAAAACTTCCGCGCCAGTTTTAGAATCGAGATTTCCGGTCGGTTCGTCCGCAAGAAGTATAATAGGCTGACTTATTAACGCTCTGGCTATTGCAACCCGCTGCTGCTGGCCGCCCGACAACTGACAAGGCAGACTTTTTCGTTTGTCCCGTAAACCTAAAGTTTCAATTAAACCGCTTGTGCGTTCAATATCCGCAACTCTTCCGTCAAGTCCCAGCGGAAGCACGATATTTTCATAAACAGTCAGGTGGGGCATAAGATTATACATTTGAAATACAAATCCTACTTTTCTGCGCCTGAAAAGAGCAAGCTCCCTGTCATTTTGGGTATATACATCTTTTCCGTCAACATAAACTTTCCCTTCAGTCGGCCTGTCTATTCCTCCTATCAAATGCAATAAAGTACTTTTGCCGGAGCCTGACGAACCGATTACAGCGACAGATTCCCCTCTTTTGATTTCGAGATTTACACCGCGCAGCGCATGAACCTCGTTTATACCCTGCGTATATGTTTTTTTTAGATTTTCGACATGTACCGCAATATCCATAAGCTATTATTTTAGCCCTCCATAATTAGTTTGAAATTTTGTTCCGTAATAACAATTATATCAGGCCAGTCTTACATTCAGCTTTCGATAACCTAACAGTTTTGTAAGAATACCGAAAAAACGCTTCCTTTGCCGA
>JAVBPA010000044.1:0-53908 GCA_031549925.1 Eubacteriales bacterium | reverse complement strand
AAATATATAGATACTCTTAAATTTAATATTCCCTGACAAAAAAGAAATATTCCCCTTGAAAAAAGGTTATGATGAGTATTTGTTTTTGAAAAAAGCATAATCAAAAAACCGTAAAACTTTCAAATAAAGTTTTTTTGCGGAGCTTTTTTACGAAAAAAAAGCGACCGTAATTCCGTACTTTGTACTTTGTTTAAACACTGAGCGGTTTTTGTAAAATAAAAAAAGTATCGATATTATAAAAATACATACCGGGAAATTCAACATCATCGGGAAAATCCCATTTTATAATTTCGGCAATTATAATAAAAATCACCTTTGATTATTTCGTCAGGAGGGTGCGAAAACATTTCTGAAAATATTTTATTCATTGTAATGTTTCCTATTATAAAAGTTATGATTTTACGGTAAAATCATTACAGCAAATAATTAATCCGTAATTATCCGAATATTTTGATGATTGCAATTTCATGCTATTATATATCATTACTATTATTACAATTTGCAATATTTAAATCGTTGCTTTTATTTAATTCGTCAAACAAAAGCGAAACGATAAATGTTCCGTTATATTCGTCGAAAAGCGGTGAATCCATATCCAAGTGGCAATGATTAAATTTCCCGAATGCAACTGTTAAAATATCAAGAGCGAAATGCACTAATGACATTCGTGTGCCTTCAACCATCGCATTTTTTTATCCTTCTCAATTTTAAACGTAATATGTGACTTGTCAATTTCTTCAAGAGATTTATTTTCCTGATTCTCTACATAATCAAGTAATTCTTTTATTATATCTTTTCTGTATTTGAATATATTATTTTCCATTGTTTTTTTCCTTTAATTTCATTTGTAAAATTTTATCAAATATGTATTTTTTGAAATTTATAAAAATATAATATTCGATATTTTGATGAATAATAAAATTTAAAACATATATCTTACTCCCCACTTTGAATCGTATAAAACGATACAAAAGCGTATAAAATCCCCTATACTTCCCTTTAATATGACATGGGCGATGCACCCCTTTTCAAATAAAATGACCCTGAAAACCAGTAAAAACAACTGATTTTCAGGGTTTCTTATGTATTTTTAGCTTGGAGCGAGTGATGGGAATCGAACCCACGCAACCAGCTTGGAAGGCTGGAATTCTACCATTGAACTACACTCGCATACTGATCAGAACGACTATGCTAAATCGAAAGTTTTTAAATGTAACTATCTTTCGTACACCGCTCGGATATGATATCATAATTATTCTGATTTGTCAATATATTTTTTTATTTTTATTATATATTAAATGTTTTTTATTTTATTATTGTGGATTTTTTCCATCTTCCCATGAAAAAATAAACAATTCCTATAACAGATGAAATCAAGGAAGCAACCGGAGCTGCTAGTCCGACACCTGTTAATCCGAAATTTAATGTTATTCCGAATATAAAAGCCACGGGAACTCTTATTAAAATTGATGAAAGCATACCGTTTATTAATGAAAAAGTAGTATGTCCTGATCCTATAAATAGTCCGTTCAATGAAAAAATAAATGGAACAAATAAATAATCAAATTTAAAAGTTTTCATGTATTCTTTACCGGAAATTATTAAATCCGGATCATTATCAAACACAGAAATAATTTGAGCAGGAAAAATCGAAACTAAAATGAATATGAACAATGTAATGCTTATAGAAAAAATTGCTCCGATAACCATCGTTTTTACAGCTCTTTTATATTCGCGGGCTCCTATATTATGCGAACATATTGCGGAAATTGAAGCAGACATTGCTATTGCCGGAAGAATTGCAAAACTGTTAATCTTCCCTACCGCTCCTACGGCCGCCGATTCTATATGTCCCAGTGTATTTACAATCGCAGTCATAAATAAAAATGAAAAGCTTACAACAGTATTTTGTACCGACATCGGTCCGCCGATTTTTAATAGTAATCCCAAAGCTTTTTTCTTTATTTTGAAAGATTTTAAATTAAATTTAAAAACAAAATCTGTTTTCACAAAATAAAGTATACAGAGTATCATGGATATTGCCTGCGATAAAATAGTTGCAATAGCAGCTCCCGATGCTTTCATTCCGAATAAACCTACAAAAACCAAATCGAGTATAATATTTACTCCGCAAGCTATTCCTATAAAATATAAAGGACGTCGGCTGTCCCCCATTCCCCTCATAACAGAAGAAAATATGTTATAACCAAAAATAAATATAGTACCTAAAGAAGTGATAAATAAATAATTACTAGCTTCTTTATACGACTCTGCCGGTGTTAATATTACTTTTAATATTTGACCCCGGAATATCAGCATAAAAGCCGTCATAATAACGGCAATCACAATTAATGCCGTAAATAATGTAGAAATAGTATCTTCCAGTTTATCTTTATCTCCGCTTCCTATATACTGTCCGATCAATACAGTCGCACCCGCACCTAGACCTATTACTAAATTTGTTATTAAAAATGTTACCTGTCCCCCTATATTAACTCCTGACATTGATACAGTTCCGCAAAATTGTCCGACTATTATCATATCGGCTACATTATACAACGACTGTATGATATTAGAAATTAATAAAGGAAGCGAAAATTTTATTAACTGACCTAAAACGCTTCCCTTTGAAAGATTTATTTCGTGATTTTTATTCATTTATTTTTTCACTTTATTTTTGAAATAATTTGTTATTTCCGTAAATCGGTTCGCATGTAAGATTTATTCCGAGTTTTCTGTAAACATCTTCATCAACTTGCGCAAGCATCGAAGTTGAATGAGCTTCACAACCTCGTAATTTATTTAATTGATTAAAAGCACAATCTGCTATTTTGCTGTTTGCCGCGCTTATGGACAACGCTATTAATGCTTCGTCTGAATGAATACGCGGATTTCGGTTTCCTAAAATATTAATTTTCAATCTTTGTATGGGTTCAATTGTTTCCGGATTTATTAAATGAATTGATTTCTCAATTTCAGCTAATTTTTTAACCGCGTTTAATAATGCCGCGGAAGCCGGACCCAATAAATCCGAAGTTTTACCCGTTACTATGTTTCCGTCAGGTAATTCTATAGCTACAGCCGGTTTAAAATCCATGCTTTCAGATTTTTCTAAGGCAGCTTTCACAACAGCTCTTTTATCAGCGCTTAGTCCGGCTTGATTCATTAATAATTCCAATTTTTCTACAGCGCTTTCATTTAATCTTCCGCGTCTATTTTCACACAATGTATTAAAATATCTTCTTATAATTTCATCGCATGCGGCTTCTTTTACTACTTCATCGTCAGATATGCAATATCCCGCCATATTGACTCCCATATCTGTAGGAGAATTATATGTGCTTGTTCCAAATATTTTTTTGAAAATAGCATTCAAAACAGGAAAAACTTCAACATCTCTGTTATAATTTACGGCAGAAACGGAATATGTTTCAAAATGGTATGGATCTATCATATTGACGTCATTTAAATCAGCAGTAGCCGCTTCATAAGCTAAATTTACAGGATGCTTCAGCTGAAGATTCCAAATCGGAAATGTTTCAAATTTCGCGTAACCGGCTTTAATTCCTCTTTGATTTTCATGATACAATTGTGAAAGGCAAGTTGCCATTTTCCCGCTTCCCGGTCCCGGAGCGGTTATAACAACCAAAGGCCGTGAGGTTTCAATATAATCGTTTTTACCGAAGCCTTCTTCGCTTACAATATGCTGAATACTAAACGGGTATCCTTCAATCGGATAATGCAGAAATACTTTTATATTTGATTTTTTTAATTTTTCTATGAACGATACAGCCGAAGCCTGTCCTCTGAATTGAGATACAACCACACTTCCCACATAGAGATTCATGCTTTTAAAAGAATCTATCGAACGTAAAACTTCGGTATCATATGTTATCCCAATATCGTTTCTCATTCTGTTTTTTTCAATATCAACCGCGTTTACAACAATTACAATTTCAACATCGGATGAAAATGAATGAAGCATTTTTATTTTACTGTCAGGTTCAAATCCGGGCAATACTCTTGAAGCGTGATAATCATCAAAAAGTTTTCCGCCGAATTCGAGATAAAGCTTGCCTCCGAATTGCATTATACGTTTTGTTATGTGTTCGGATTGCATTTTTATGTATTTATTATTATCAAAACCTATTTTACCAGTCATTAAACCATACTCCAAAATTATTTAAAACAATAATTTATAACAACTAAATAATTATACCTGAAATAATTTTAATGTCAAGCGTTAATAGTTATTTTGTTATTTTGTTTATTTATATAAATATTATTCAAAAAAAGCAAAAATATAAAAATATTTTTAAATAGACTATTGACAAAATGTAAATGATGTGATATGCTGACATGGCATAATCATATAAGCAATGACTGGGAATAAACAATTTTCATGGGTGCGGTTTATCTCTTTAAATTTTTATATTAAATTTAAATTCCGTTCTTTAAGTGAAGTTGTTTAACGTATTTCATATTATCCACAGAGAGCAGCCGGATGGTGAGAGGCGCGGATTTAATAGTAATACGGATACATCTCAAGAGCTTCGCCCTGAAATCAAAGAGATGATAGTAGGAAGCGACGGTGCGGCAGCCGTTATAAATGCCTGAAATATCGATTTTATATATAAATGGATCCTTTATGTATTAAGTCCGTATTTTGTAAAGGTTCGGATCGTTTTGATTCGGATAAATTGAGGTGGTACCGCGATTGTCTTTGTATGACATATATCGCCCTCGTGTATAATATTTACACGAGGGATTTTTTATTTTATTGAGGTATCTTTATGTTATTAAAAGTATTGTTAATCGTTGTTTTTTTTGCAATATCGATTACTATCGGATTTATTTACAAAAAAAGTGTTAAATCAACCGATGATTTTTCACTCGGAGGACGTAATGTCGGTCCTTGGCTTTCAGCTTTCGCTTACGGTACAACGTATTTTTCGGCTACAATATTTATCGGCTATTCCGGTCAATTCGGATGGGAACACGGTTTATCAACTATATGGATCGGCTTAGGTAACGCTTTAATAGGTTCGTTGTTTGCTTGGATGGTTTTAGGGCGCAGAACCAGAATAATGACAAAACATTTATCAGCTGCGACTATGCCTGAATATTTTTCAAAAAGATACGACAGTAAACCTTTAAAAATAATATCTTCTGTAATAATATTTATATTTTTAGTACCGTACACAGCTTCGGTTTATAAAGGACTTTCAAAATTATTTTCTTTAGCGTTCGGTATCGATTTTATGTGGTGTATTATCGGTATAGGTGTTTTAACTGCTATATTTGTTGTTGCGGGCGGATATATGGGTACTGCGGTTAACAATTTTATACAAGGTATTATAATGATAGCCGGTATATTGTTGGTTATTTATTTTGTTCTTGATAAGCAAGGCGGATTTACAGTAGCTGTTTCAAGATTATCCGTTATACCCAGCGAAAAAGCTCCTCAATTAAACGGTGCGTTTGTTTCAATATTCGGACCTGATCCCCTAAATTTACTCTCTGTTGTTATTTTAACAAGTCTCGGAACTTGGGGATTACCTCAAATGCTGCATAAATTTTATGCAATCCGCGATGAAAAAGCGATAAAAAAAGGTATGTTCATATCTACAATATTTGCTGTTATTATAGCGGGGGGATCGTATTTTATCGGAGCTTTCGGAAAATTATTTTATTCGGCAGAAAAAATCGTGTATGATGAAGTAGTTCCGGATATGCTTGCAAAATCTCTGCCTGACGCGGCTATAGGAATAGTATTAATCGTTGTTTTATCAGCTTCAATATCTACCCTGGCTTCTCTTGTTATATCATCTTCTACAACCTTTATTTCGGATTTTATTAAATCATTTTATAAAAAAATTAAATCATCCGCAGAATTGTTGTCAATTCGTTTAATGTGTGTTGTTTTTATAGTAATTTCCATAATTATAGCATTAAATCCCAATACTTTGATAACATCCCTAATGGGTCTTTCGTGGGGAACTCTTGCCGGATCGTTTTTAGGTCCGTTTATATACGGTTTATATTGGAAAAAAACCACAAAGCTATCGGTTTATATAACGATTTTAGCCGGAGTATCAATTAACGCCGCAAACTTTTTCTTAAAAATACAAACTCCTTCGATAGCCGGAGCGTTTTCAATGATTATATCTTTGATAATTATACCGGTTGTCAGCTTGCTAACCCCTAAAATGAATAAAAATAAAATTGACGAAGTTTTTGAATGTTACGACGAAACGGTTAAAGTAAAATTAAAAGACGCTCTCGACAGCGAAATTGTAAAATAATGAATAAAAATAATATTACAATCAGAAAAATAAATACTAATGATTTGAATGAAATATCTCATATTATGCAAAAACTACATTCAATTCATCAAAATGAAAGACCTGATATTTATATCGATTTAAATAAACCTTTCGATATCGAATCTCTTATTCCATTCGAAAAAGAAACTTCTCCCTCTTTTTTAGCCGTAAAAAACGATGATATAGTCGGTGTTTGCTTAGCGATATATAAAATTCCGCAAAATCCATTGTGTTTAAAACGTAAAATTGCATATATAGAAGCTATTTACGTAAAAGAAGAATACCGCCGAATGGGAATCGGAAAAATGTTATATGAAGCGGTAGCAGAAGCGTCAAAGGAAAACAATGCGGAAAGTATTGAATTGCAAATCAGCGGATTTAATAAAACTGCTCAAAAATTTTACGAAAACATCGGAATGAACACTAAAAGCTATGTAATGGAGATTAAAATTTAATGGCGTTTACATTAATTAAAACAATCGGCAGAACCAGAAGAGGAACACTTGAAACTGTAGACGGAATTATTGAAACTCCGGTATTTATGAATGTAGGAACAAGCGCCGCTATAAAAGGCGCTGTTTCTACTATGGATTTGCGCGATATCGGATGTCAGGTCGAACTTTCAAATACCTATCATCTTCATATCAGACCCGGAGATGAATTAATTTATAAATTAGGCGGATTAAATAAATTTTTTAATTGGGGCAGACCCACTTTGACCGACAGCGGAGGATTTCAAGTATTTTCTCTTGCAAAGCTTCGCCGAATAAAAGAAGAAGGCGTATATTTTTCTTCGCATGTTGACGGTAAAAAAATATTTATGGGTCCGGAAGAAAGTATGCGTATACAATCAAATCTTGCTTCAACTATAGCTATGGCTTTTGACGAATGTATCGAAAATCCTGCGGAATACAAATACACTTCCCTATCATGCGACAGAACTTACCGTTGGCTTGTAAGGTGTAAAACGGAACATGAAAGATTAAATTCAATTGAAAATACAATTAACAAAAATCAATTGCTTTTCGGAATAAATCAGGGAAGCACATACGAAGATCTGCGGATAAATCATATGTGTGAAATTGCCGGGCTTGATCTTGACGGTTATGCTATAGGAGGATTGGCAGTCGGTGAAAAACACGAAGATATGTATCGTATAATATCGGCGGTTGAACCTTTTATGCCTAAAAATAAACCCAGATATTTAATGGGAGTCGGTACTCCGCAGAATATTTTAGAATCTGTAAATATGGGCGTTGATTTCTTTGATTGCGTTATGCCAAGCAGAAACGGACGTCACGGTAATATTTTTACATGGAACGGAAGAATTAATCTGTTAAATGAAAAATTTTTGTACGATACTTCACCTATAGATGAAAATTGTAATTGCCCGGCTTGCAGACATTATACAAGAGCATATTTAAGGCATTTGTTCAAATCAGGCGAACAACTCGGAGGAAGATTGTGTGTCCTCCATAATTTGTATTTTTACAACGATTTTATGTTAAAAATCAGAGAAGCAATTGATAATAACACATATATCGATTTTTATCATAAATATATAAATCAAGTTGAATATCGTCTGTAAAATTGCGAACTTTTTTAAACTTTTGTAAATAATCATAATAACTATGGTAATTTGAACATAATTATGTTAAAATAATTGTTGTAAAAATAATAAATTAATAAAATCGTAATGGAGGAAATTTCCATAATGGGTACAAAGAAGTATTTGTATTTATTTTCAGAAGGCAATGGAAAAATGCGTGAATTACTCGGCGGTAAAGGTGCTAACCTTGCTGAGATGACAATTCTTGGTATGCCGGTTCCGCAGGGATTTACAATATCGACCGAAGCATGTACACAGTACTATGAAGACGGCGAAGTTATTAACGACGATATACAAGCACAGATAATGGAATATATCGTAAAAATGGAAGAAATCACCGGTAAAAAGTTTGGTGATAATGAAAATCCGCTGCTTGTATCAGTACGTTCAGGCGCCCGCGCTTCCATGCCGGGTATGATGGATACAATTTTAAACCTCGGTTTAAATGATGAAGTCGTTGACGTTATCGCAAAAAAATCAAATAATCCCAGATGGGCGTGGGACTGCTACAGACGTTTTATACAGATGTACTCCGACGTCGTTATGGAAGTAGGTAAAAAGCATTTTGAAGTTCTCATTGATGAAATGAAAGAACATAAAAATATAACACAGGATGTTGACCTCAACGCAGATGATTTAAAAAATTTAGCTTTCCAGTTCAAAGCTGAATATAAAAATAAATTGGGTTCCGATTTCCCGAGCGATCCGAAAGAACAGTTAATGGGTGCGATCAAAGCAGTATTCCGTTCATGGGACAATCCCCGCGCCAACATTTACCGCCGTGACAACGATATTCCCTATTCATGGGGAACAGCAGTCAATGTACAGGCAATGGTATTCGGTAATATGGGCGACACATCGGGAACAGGCGTTGCTTTTACACGCGATCCCGCAACAGGCGCAAAAGAATTAATGGGTGAATTCTTGATGAACGCTCAGGGAGAAGACGTCGTTGCCGGCGTTCGTACTCCTATGCCTATAATAAAAATGGCAGAAATTATGCCCGAAGTTTTTGAACAGTTCAAACAAATTTGCGATAAACTCGAAAATCACTACCGCGATATGCAGGATATGGAGTTTACAATCGAAGATAAAAAACTTTATATGCTCCAGACAAGAAACGGTAAACGCACAGCAAAAGCAGCATTAAAAATAGCTTGCGATTTAGTAAGCGAAGGCATGATAACAGATAAGGAAGCGGTTCTCATGATAGATCCGCGCAATTTGGATACATTGCTCCACCCGCAGTTTGATACAAAAATATTAAACGCTACAGAACCGATTGCCAAAGCACTCGCAGCTTCTCCCGGAGCCGCTTGCGGTAAAGTAGTATTTACGGCAAAAGATGCAAAAGAGTGGAAAGCCAGAGGAGAAAAAGTCGTTCTTGTAAGACTTGAAACATCTCCTGAAGATATAGAAGGCATGAAAGCCGCTCAGGGTATATTAACAGTCCGCGGCGGAATGACAAGCCACGCTGCCGTTGTTGCCCGCGGTATGGGAACATGCTGCGTATCGGGTTGTGCCGCTATTAATATGGATGAAGCAAACAAAAAATTCGTATTAGCCGGCAAAACTTATAATGAAGGCGATTTTATATCCATCGACGGTTCAACCGGTTATATATATGACGGTATTATTCCTACAGTTGATGCTACAATAGTAGGCGAATTCGGTCAGATAATGGAATGGGCAAACAAATACCGCACACTTAAAGTAAGAACGAACGCGGATACTCCGAAAGACGCTAAAAAAGCCCGTGAGCTTGGAGCTGAAGGTATCGGTCTCTGCCGTACAGAACACATGTTTTTCGAAGGAGAACGCATAAGTGCAATACGTGAAATGATTTGTTCCGATACAGTTGAACAACGCGAAAATGCTCTTAATAAATTACTTCCGATGCAGCAGAGCGATTTTGAAAAATTATATGAAGCGCTTGAAGGATATCCGGTTACAATCCGCTTCCTTGATCCTCCGCTTCATGAATTCGTTCCTACAGAAGAAAAAGATATCGAAGCATTAGCAGCTACACAGGGTAAAACTGTTGCGGAAATTAAAGCGATAATAGCTTCTCTCCATGAATTCAACCCCATGATGGGTCACCGCGGATGCCGTTTAACAGTAACTTATCCCGAAATTGCCGTAATGCAAACACGTGCCGTTATACGCGCGGCTATAAATGTTAAAAAAGTTCATCCGGATTGGGACCTTATTCCCGAAATAATGATTCCGCTTATCGGCGAAATCAAAGAACTCGCATTTGTTAAAAATATAGTAGTTCGTACGGCAAATGAAGAAATAAAAGCAGCCGGATCAGATTTGAAATATAAAATCGGAACAATGATAGAAATTCCGCGCGCAGCTATAACTGCTGACGAAATAGCGACAGAAGCTGAATTCTTCTCATTCGGAACAAACGACTTAACACAAATGACATTCGGTTTCAGCCGTGACGATGCCGGAAAATTCCTTGATGCTTATTATAACAAAAAAATATATGAAAATGATCCTTTTGCAAAACTTGACCAGCACGGTGTCGGCAAACTTGTAAAAATGGCAGTTGATCTCGGAAAAACAACTCGCCCTGATATTAAACTTGGTATATGCGGAGAACACGGAGGAGATCCTTCCACTGTTGAATTCTGTCATAAAATCGGTTTAACTTATGTTTCCTGCTCACCTTTCCGTGTTCCGATAGCTATATTGGCAGCAGCACAGGCAGCTATTAAAAATAAATAAATCAAATAATATAAAACATCAAAAAAAGGACTGTTATAAAGTCCTTTTTTTAGTTACGGAAAGTACATTTGTTTATTAAAAATCCGTAAAATTTTAAATGATTTATTTTAGATTTTAATTATAATTCAATTAATTCGGTTTGATATGGCATAACATCAATTCCGTCAACTTTAACGGTTTTCCCGCTGTTATTTATTGCTATGGAAAATACTGCTTTATTATCTATATACAATTTATCGGAACGTACTCCGTATGAAACAAATGAATTATCGCATGCGCCATTTTTTTTCGCTGTTTCGGCTATATATTTTTCTGTATCAAAATCAAACATTTCAGCATAAGCGCAAACACCGATGAGTGAACCTATCTGAGTTATAGTTCCCTTCCCTATTTTCTTTTCAATAATTGCGTTTTCACCGTCTGCGAAAAATCCGGTTATTTTTGAATCATAATTATCATTATCACTTAAACATTTATATGATTCATAAAATCTATAACCTTTTATACTCGATTCCGATATATTTATAATAAACATACCGTTCGCATTATCACCGGATAAAGTTTTTGCATAAGCGTGCTGCATAGAAGATATAGTAGCGGCTTTATCACGCCTATAACCCAGTAATTCGGCAAAATCGCATCCGGGTATAGTTTCGCTGTGTAAACCTTCAGAACCGTCATATGCTGCTGTAAATGCTTCAAATAATACATTGCCGCCGTTTAACGCATAATTTTTTATTATATTTGCTGTTTTTTCAGTCATATAATAAGGAAAAGGATATATAACCATTTTATATTTTGATAAATTCTGTTCACAAATATAATCTTCGCTTACAATATCACAATTATAACCATAATTATATAACGCACTGAAATATCCGCGGATCGAACGGTAATGTACATCAACACTTCCCGAAGCGCACCAGTCAAATACTTGATTGCATGATGAATTTATTATAGCTATATCAGATTCATGAGGTTTTGCTGAAAATAATTTCTTTGAATTTTTATTTAAAATATCACCTAGTTTTTCCGCGTGTTTTAAATATTCGCTGGAACTGCCGTCCATGTTTGTTAATCCCCAAGCCGGAGATTCGAGTCCCAATCTTTCCGGACGGAATTGCCAAAATACAAATCCTTTTATACCGCGTGCCAGCGGAATAAATATATGACGTTTAAAAGCTTCGTAATCGGGAAAAGAGGGTAAATTATATATCGAACCACCTACAGCATGAATTTCCGCGTTTATAACCACTTTACCGGGTGCTGCCGATGTGGTTAAAGCGGCGGGAAATGGGTCAGAACCTATACTGTTGCCGAATAAATCGCAGGATTTTGCCAAATTATAATCGTCGCTGCAAGCTGTAACCATATTAAAATAAGGAATTGGGACTGTATGAAGCATAACAGGATGAATATCATCAATGCTTTTAACAGCTGCCGCTCTTAATGAAGCTTCGTTCGACAATGTATCGGCAAAAAATCTTCGCCAATCTATCATATCATTTATGGCTCCGGTGTTGCGCGGTGCTTCGCAATCACAAAAACCGCGGTAATTTCTTCCCCAAACATAATTCAAATTATCGATTGATGAATATTGCATTTCAAGCCATAATTGAAATTTTTCAATACATGTATCGCAATAACAAACTAAATTATCAATATTTGTTTCGCGGAGAAGACCGCATGTAAGTTCCGGTTCGTTCCAAATATCCCAAAGCAGTAAAGCCGGATGATTTTTATATCTTGTGCTGATATTATATAAAAACTTTTTTCTTTGTTCAATTCCTTCATTAAAGTTATAACAAGGACCCGGCGTTCCCCCGATTGTACGGTGTCCGATTGATGTTGAAAATAATTTTCTTCCGTCAGCCGTTATCATATAATTATCGGGATATTTTTTATTAAACCAAACGGGTGTAACATCAAATATAGTATTTATTATGACTTTTAAATCATGATTTTCGGCTAAATCCATCAATTCGTCCAAATCATCCCAATAATATTCGTTTTCCTCAGGATTTGCCCATCTCCATTGGATAAAATATTTTACAGTATTGAATCCGGATTTTTTTATTTGTGCGAGATCTTTGTTCCAATCTTTTTTTTGCGGAGTCGGAGCGCGGTAATATTGTGTTCCGTAAATAATATAGTCGAACATAAATTTAACCACTCATTCAATATAATTATTTAATTTGATAAATTGGTAAAATATCTTTGAATTAATATAATCGGAGTTCCCTTGTCTCCGCTTCCGGATGTTAAATCGCAAAGTGAACCAATTAAATCCGTTAAATTTCTCGGTGTTGTCCCCTGTGATAACATTTGACCGTTTAAATCTTTATCTTTTTCGCTTATTGCGTTTTTTATAGCCGATAACAATTCTTCTCCGGACAAATCGGAAAAATTATTGTCAGCAAGATATTTTAATTTAAGTTCGTTCGGAGTTCCTATAAGTCCGCTTGTATATCCCGGAGAAACAACCGGATCCGCAAGCTCCCATATTTTTCCTACGGGATCTTTAAAAGCTCCGTCTCCATAAACCATAACTTCTATTAATTTTCCGGTTCTTTGATAGAATTTAGCTTGAATATCATTTACTAAATTATTACATTCCCGGGGAAATAATTTTACTTTATCGGAAGTAGCCATATTTGAACCCAGCAAACCGTAATCCGGATTATATCCGCTCAAACCGGAATCAGATTCAATCGGAGATGATAATATATCATCAAGACCGTATACATTAACATTTAAATTTTTCAGTATTCTTTTAGATCTGCATCTGGTATGAATATCACAGCATAATACATCTTTTGTATAATCAGCGATTGTTTTTACATCATTAGAAAATATTATTTCACATTCCGCACCGGTCTCACGGATTAAATTCGAATAATATTCTATATAATCAATTCCTGTAAAAGGATGTTTACTAAATCCAAAAAGTTCCCGGAATTTTTTTTCATCCAAAACATCACTCCATGGATTTATATTAGCTTCATCCAGCATATCCAGACTTATCAAATGATTTCCCACTTCATCAGACGGATAACTTAATTGTAAAACGATTTTTTTAACTCCCATAGCAATTCCGCGAAGACATATAGAAAATCTGTTTCTGCTTAATATCGGAAAAACAATTCCTAAATTTCCGCCGGGAAATTTTGTTTTTATATCTTTTGCGATATCATCACAGGTTGCATAGTTACCTTGTGCGCGAGCCACAACAGCTTCTGTTACCGCGACAATATCTTTATCACATAATTTAATATTTTCAGCTTCAGCAGCTTCTATAACACTATTAACAGTAATATCCGCAATATTATCGTTTTCTTTTATTATAGGTGCGCGTATTCCTCTGACAACCGTCCCTAAAAAGGAAATGTTTTTTTCATTCATATAATTTATTCTCCGATTTAAAATAATAAATATCCGCTTCATATAAAATAGTACATTCTAAATATAACATATTTTATGATATAAGTAAAATTGTTATTCTGAATACATGATATAAATATTACTTATATGTCTGTTTAATATTGTATAAAAAATAATGATGTAAAAAAAATAATAATTAAACCGATTTATTTGTGTATTATCTTTTATAATTCGCATTTTAATTTTTATAATAATATAGTATATAATGATGAATTTGGTATTAATAATAATTATTTTTAATTAATATATCTTATTTTGTCTGTATTTGTCAATGACATTAGTTAATAGTATCAAAAGATGATATAAATATTCGTTTGATTTTTTTAAAAGTTGCCTATTGTAATTATTTCCATATTATGGTATTATATTTTCAAGGTAAAAATAAGAAATTCGTTTCTAACAGAATAAATTATTTTAAGAATATAAAAAATCTGATTAAAACGAGTGACATAATAATAAATAAAAACAACGGAGTGTGTAAAAATGGACAATAATTTTAAAATATTAATAGCTGATGAAAATGCTGAATTCCGAAGAAGCTGCCGTAATGCTCTTTTGGGCAGAGGTTTTAAAATAATAGAGGAAGCTTCAAACGGAGACGACGCCGCAAGTGTAATTGAAAAACGTCATCCGGATTTTATACTATGTGATGTTTGGCTGCCGAGACGCGATTGTTTACAATTGTTAAAATATACCAGAGGACTTGATTTTGCTCCCGATTATCCGCCGTCATTTATATTGACTTCGGTTATAACAAATAAAAATATATTTAACGAAGCCGTTGAAGCGGGAATTGATTTTTGTATGACAAAACCGCTGGATTTAGATATATTGGAAGACAGAATGAAAAGGATATCATCATCACGTAAACCGGTTTTACTTGGCAGAAGCGGAGGACTTATGACTCGTCCCGGTGATCTTGAAGCTCAGGTTACATCGATAATACATCAAATAGGAGTACCAGCTCACATTAAAGGTTATCAATATTTAAGAACAGCTATTATTATGACTATTGAGGATAATGAAGTTATAAATTCTGTAACTAAAGTTTTATATCCGACTGTTGCAAAAATGTATTCAACGACATCATCACGCGTTGAGAGAGCAATCCGCCATTCGATTGAAGTTGCCTGGGATCGCGGAGATGTTGAAATATTAAATTCATATTTTGGCTATACTGTACAAAATTCAAGAGGAAAACCGACAAACAGCGAATTTATCGCAATGATAGCTGACAGCATAAGAATAAATAATAAATTATCCAGTTAAATATTTTTTTAATTTATATATAAATATGTACTATTTTTATAAAAACCGTATACATCATCAAAAAATATAAAATTTTTATTAAATTAACTCAGTTTAAATAATTTTAAAATTTAATATTTCCGCTTATCGCTCCAAAAAACGTTCGGGAAAAAACCGAACGTTTTTAATATTTCGCCTCTATGATGCATATATTTCAATAAAACGACTTTGAGGTGATAATATGGTATTTTCCGAAATATTAAATTTTATTAATACATACATTTTAGGACCCGCTTTGCCTGTTATTATATTCGCCGCCGGTATTTATTTCATTATAAAATTGAAAGGTTTTATTTTTTTACATCCGTTTAAAATTATAAAAACATATTTTACAAAAGACAGTGATAACGGGATATCTCCTTTCCGCGCGGCAACATTAGCTCTAGCCGGAACTTTGGGAGTCGGAAACATAGTCGGAGTCGCTTCTGCTATATCTATGGGAGGACCGGGAGCTTTGTTTTGGATGTGGATTAGTTCAGCCGCTTCTATGTTTATTAAATACGCGGAAACAACTCTAGCCATATTATACAGAAAAAAAATCGGAGAAACATTTCATGGAGGAGCATTTTATTATATAAAGAATAAAATTTTAGGTATAATTTTTGCTCTTTTATGTATTACAGCTTCATTTTCGCTCGGAAATTTAATTCAAGTAAAAGCCTTAACCGATTCGGCTGTTTCACTTTTTTCTATTCCTCCTTGGATTATCGCAGTAGTGGTTTTTTCGTTTTGTATTGGTGTTACGATCGGGGGAGTAAAAAGAATATCTTCAATAACAGTTGCTCTGATTCCCTTTTTGACTATAATCTATATAGTTATATCATTTTATATTATAGCAATAAATATCGATAAATTTCCGCAAATTATGTCTCTTATTTTAAAAGATGCTTTTAATTTTAAAAATGCCGCGGCTGGAACATTAAGTTTTATGATTTCAAAATCAATGCGTTACGGTGTATCCAGAGGATTAATTTCGAATGAAGCGGGATGCGGAACAGCTCCGATAGCACACGCTGTATCAATCACAAAAAGCCCCGTAAAACAAGGCTTTTGGGGTATATATGAAGTTATATGCGATACCTTGATATTATGTTCGCTCACCGGTTTCTGTGTTCTGTTCGCATATGGTTCACCTGTTCATGATAAATCAAACGGTATGATTTATGTTCTTCGTTCATATGAAATGTATGCCGGTAAAATCGCATATTATATAATCGGATTGAGCGTTTGTCTGTTCGCTGCGGCAACATTGATTTGCTGGGTTCATTACGGTTTGGAATGTATTAATTTTTTAATTTATAAATTTAATTTTAAAACAAAAAAGACAATAAACAATATTTATTTAGTTTTATACAGTATAACAGCGGCGGCAGGCGTTATAATAAACGTTCAGCTTGCCTGGTCTCTTGCTGAAATTTCAGTGGGTGTTATGACGATAATAAATACAATTTATATTTGCTTTTTGGGTGATGAAGTTTCTTGTGAAACAAAAAAATATTTTGCAAATAACCGCAAAAGTATTAATAAAACCAATGAGATCAAAGTTCATTCAATCGGTATAATTAAGCAGCAAAATTAAATCTTTATTTTTATACTGCATAAAGATTCACCTATCGTTTTATTTAACCCCGATAAAACATCAGAAGGTAATTCGCCGATAAATAAATCATTTCCATCTGTCCAGTTAATTTGTTCATGCTGATTGTTTTTATGTGAAGCGATATGAATTATATCGGCAATAACCGCGCTTGAAGTTGGATACATACCCGCACCCCTGCCGTAAAACATTACATCTCCTACAGCGTTTCCGTTTATCAATATACCGTTATATACACCGTTTACAGAATACAGCGGGTTTGTATTTTTTACTGCTCTAGGTGTTACTGTTAAATATATTTTGCCGTTCGATAATTTTACGGCGCTGGCTATCAGTTTTAAAGTACAATTATTTTTTTCTATATTTTCGATATCTTCAAGTGTTATGTCTCTTATACCGCATGTATTGACTTTTTGAGGAGAAATAAGTTTTCCAAAAGCTAAAGCAGCTAATATACAAATTTTTCTGCAAGCGTCATGTCCGTCAATATCATCGGCAGGATTCGCTTCTGCGTATCCGTTAGCTTGGGCTTTTTGCAAAGCGTTATCAAAAGATATCCCGTTTTTCATTTCCGTTAAAATATAATTTGTCGTACCATTTAAAATTCCGTGTATTTCAGTTATTTCATTTGCGGCAAATGAATCTATCATGGGAGTTATAACAGGTATACCTCCGCCGACACTCGCTTCAAACATGTACCTCACATTATTATTTTTTGCTATTTCCAATAATTCTGTTCCATGTACCGAAACCAATTCTTTATTCGGAGTTACAACATTTTTACCGGCTTGCAATAATTTTTTCGTAAACTCGTATGAATGTTTTGTTCCTCCGATTGATTCGACAACTACATTTATATCCGGATCATTTAATATATCATCAAAATTTTTGGTTTGCAAATGCGCATTATTATCTTTTATATCTTTTATATCCAATATTTTTTTGATGATTATTTTATCACCGGCATTTTTGGAAATTATATTTTCGTTATTTAAAAGAACCTCGGCTACTCCCGCTCCTATTGTACCGTAACCCATTACCGCAATATTAATCATGAATACCTCTTTATACTTGCTTTACTTTTATTATTTTTATTATTGATTAAAAATTATCTTCGTAAAATAATTGAACACTTACGGCTTTATCATTATTCGCCGCATAAAAAATTCTGCATACATCAAGATACTTAATATCGTTTTGAATATCATTTATGTTATTTATTTGTTTTTTTATCAAATTGTAAACATCATCTTCATTATAATCATAATTTATATATAATTCTATATAATTTCTATTTTCTTCTGTCGCTTTCAATATTTCGTTATGACATATTGTATCAAGTTCGTTTTCATTTTCAGCCTTTAATGATTTTATATCATAATATGTTCGGTTGTCAAACGACTTCGGTAATATATCATAATAATCGATTGTGTGATCCTGTAATATTACACTGTCATTAACATTATAATAACCGTGAAATAATATATCGGGAGCAAAATAAAATTCCGCGTCGTTCCAAGCAATATCCATATGATAAAACTTATCGTTTATATAAACGATATTCCATATATGCTCTGTATTATCAGCTTTGCCGAATACAATACAATTATAGACTCCGATATTATCAAGTATAATTTTAAAAGCAGTCGAATAACCTCCGGAAAAAGCTTTATTCATCATTAACGCGCCGTAAGCCGTATTGTATATATAATCATCTTCCCACTCTTTAGCGTGGGATGTTTTTGTAACTATATAATCATGGATATATAACAGTTTTTCATCATTATCAAAATCCGATACAGTTTCTGATAATTCATTAATTATATTATCCAGTTCATCTTTCATTTTATTAATAACATCCGGGGTTGTTATATATGATATATATACTTTTGATTTATAATAATCACTTTGCAAAATACAATTATTCAAATCTATGAAAAAATAAACAGGGTTATCTGCCAGTAAAAATTTTATAACTTTTTCATATTCTTCATATGTATAATGCACCGGTAATGATTTTGTAACACTGCCGTATTTATTAAAAGTTTCTATTAATTCATTATATAACAATTGTTCTTTATGTGTCAGTGCATTGTAATATAATTTATCATATTTATAATCGGATTCGGCTGATAAAATTCCGGAAGTAAGATAATAATATTTTATTTCATATATACCAACAGAGGTAAATATCAATAAAAACGTTATAATAAAAGGAATTATAAATTTTTTATATTTATAATATATATTTTTAATATTGTAAGATATATCAAATGCGATATTATTTTCATTATAATTTTTTATAATATATTTCCTCCGTTTTTGATATAACACTTGAGTATTATTTATAATTTTTATTTAATTAGTATATTTCCTTTTATAAAAAATACATTGCATGTATTTAATTATTATTTTAAACTCCTCTACTATACCATAAAATAATAATTATTTCAAGATTATATATTTAAAAACAAAAAAATAACGGAGCATCAACTCCGTTATTTTAATTATACTTTAATTATTTCTTGTTGTTTTTAATAATAATTGCTGTTCCCAATGAAATAACTGCTGCGAGAACTACAACTGCTGCTAAGTCAGCTGTCTGGGCTGCCGGTTTAGTTTCGGGAGTTGTTTCGGGAGCTACTGTTTCTGCCTGCTGAGTTTCTGCTGCTGCTTCTGTTGTTGTAGCAGCTGCTGCTTCTGCTTCTAATCTGAGTTCTTCATCGCCTTTAAATGCTATAGCGTCAGCTTCGTTTGAGAAGAATGCGATATAGTCTATCCATATTTCGGATCCGCTATCCATGCTTCCGCCTGAATCGCTTCCGTCATCGCCTTCCTGCCACATCGGGTCAAGGCGTATCCAATCCACTGTGCCTTCCCAATAGAATTCAGCTATTGCATACTGGGGATCTTTATATGCGTTAACTGTAGGAACGTTTTCTTTGGAAATATCAATTATGTATGTTTTCCATTCGGTTGTGTTGGGAGTAATATTTATATGCGTACATTCAGAGCCTGTAAGTCCGCGGCCGTTTGTGTGTCCGAAAAGTTCTATTGCTGTTGCTTCGCTGGGGTTATAAACGCGAACTTTGCACCAAATAACCTTTGAAACATCATCTGCTGTTGCTGCGTCAAGAGAAACATAAGGGTCGGTTCCTGTTGCTTTGAATACTTCATAAAATTCTTTAGCTTCATATTCAACATTTGCTTTTGATTGTGTACCCATTTTACTTTCGTTATCGACACCTACGCCGAAATCATAAAGTATTGTAGGATCTGCTGCGAACGCTCCGATTGATAACATGGAAACCAACATGATAGCTACGATTGACAAACTGATAAACTTTTTCATAATCATTTCCTTTCATAATACAGTTATGTAAATAAAATAAATTTTTCGTACATAAATTATTTACATACATAATATCTACGTCAAAATTATAACAAACATTCAACGAAAAATCAATAGTTTTTTAACATTTCTTTATATTCGTATTTTTTGCCAAAATCAAAGTTATATTTTTGTGCATATTTAATTATTTTAGACTATTATTATTGTAGACAATAATTTATTTTTATGATATAATACTTAATCAATATAAATAAAATGGGAAATATATTATTATGAAGATATTAACTTTAATATTAAATTCAATGAGAACCAACTGTTATATACTAATAAATGAACAAACAAATGAAGCAATTGTTGTCGATCCGGCGGATAATGCAAAAAACATCTATAAAAAATTAAACGATAAAAAATTAAAATGTAAATATATAATATTAACACACGCTCATTTTGATCATATGTTGGGACTTGAAGAACTTCGCGAGTTAACAGGCGCACCTTTTTGCATACATGAGAATGATGCTCCGTCTCTAAAATATCCGGAACGCACACTAATGATACACGCAAAATTAAAAGATAATACTATAAAAGACCCGGAAATTGTTTTAAAAGATAACGATATTTTAAAATGCGGGGATGAACAAGTACAAATAATACACACTCCGGGGCACACAATGGGTTCTATATGTATCATATGCGGAAATAATATGATATCCGGAGACACACTGTTCCGCGACGGTATAGGAAGATACGATTTATACGGTTCTGATTATAAACAATTGCTTAATTCTCTTCACCGGATATCGCAGCTTCAGGAAAACTATAAAATTTATCCTGGCCACGGATCGACCACTACTTTAAATCATGAAAAAGAACTCAATATATACGTTAAATAAAACGGGAGATAAACATGGATTACGCTTTGCTTGCTGATTTATTATATCCGAATATAAATGAAACACCGGAAGATATGGAAAAAAGATATCCCGTAAGAAATTTGCCGAATGGGGCATTTGTGACAAGATTTGCTCCTTCCCCGACAGGTTATGTACATTTCGGATGCCTTTTCCCCACACGTGTCAGCGAAAGAATCGCACATATGTCAAGCGGTGTTTTTATGCTGCGTATTGAAGACACAGACGCTAAACGCGAAGTAAAAGGTGCGGAAAAAAGTCTGATAAAAACACTTGAAAATTACGGGATAGTTTTTGATGAAGGTCCGGATGCTTTCGGAAACGAAAAAGGAGAATACGGTCCGTACCATCAATCACAACGTGCTTTTATATATCATGTATACGCAAAGCAATTGATCCGTGAGGGAAAAGCGTATCCCTGTTTTTGCGGCGAAGAAGAATTGAAACAAATCCGTGACGAACAAAAGAAAGCAAAAATTGATTTCGGTTATTACGGAAAATGGGCGGTTTGGCGTGATGCTCCGATCGAAAAAATAAAAGAAAAGCTTAAAAATAATATACCATTTGCATTGCGTTTCAAATCAGAAGGAAATCCGGCAAATAAATTTAAATTCAACGATATGATAAAAGGCGAAGTCGATATTACCGAAAATTTTATGGATCATATTATTATAAAATCAAACGGAATACCTCCATACGGCTTCGCACATCCGATTGACGATCATCTAATGCGAGTCACTCATGTTGTCAGAGGAGAAGAATGGCTTCCTTCCCTACCCTTCCATCTTCAGCTTTTCCGTGCGCTCGGATTTGAAATTCCAAAATACATGCATATATCACAGCTCATGAAACAGGAAGGAACTTCAAAGAAAAAATTATCAAAACGCGATAATGGCGTTGATATGCGTTATTATGATAAACTGGGTTATCCGAGTATATGTCTTACCGAATATATTATGACGCTTTTAAATTCAAATTACGAAGAATGGAGAAAAGCAAACCCGAACGATTCATTTGAAAATTTTAAATTTTCGACAAAAAAAATGAGTCCTTCCGGATGTCTTTTGGATGTTGATAAATTAAACGACGTTTCAAAAAACATTATATCAAGAATGACGGCAGACGATGCGTTTGAAGGAATAATTAAATGGGCGAAAATTTATAATACAGAATTTTTTGATATATTAGAAGCGGATATGGAATACGCAAAAAAAATATTATCTATCGGACGGAATATTCCGAAACCAAGAAAAGATTTAACAAAATGGTCTGATGCTTTTGGTTATATGTCTTTCTTTTATGATAAATATTTTACAATCGAAGATACAATACCTGACCAATTCGCAAAAAAAGATATAAAAAAAGCTTTGGAAATATTTATTAAAACATATGATGAAAATGATGACAATAACGATTGGTTTAATAAAATAAAAGATATATGTACAGATCTGGGTTATGCTTCCGATATGAAACAATATAAAAATAATCCGGAATTATATTCCGGAAATATAAGCGATGTATCCGGTTTTATCAGAATTGCTGTCACAGGAAAACAAAATTCACCGGATCTTTATGATGTATTAAAAATTCTCGGACGACAACGAATCATAAACCGTATTTTAAATATGATAAAAAAAATGGATTAAAACGAGAATAAAATACATTATAAATATAACGGAGTTAAATAATTATGGAAGAAAACATTACTAATTTTATACATGATATAATAGACGAAGAACTTGAAGCTAAAATAAACGATACAGTTCATACGCGTTTCCCTCCCGAACCGAACGGTTATCTTCATATTGGATCGGCAAAAGCTATATATATTAATTCAATGACAGCGAAGAAATACGGCGGAAAATTTAATTTAAGATATGATGACACTAATCCGTCAAAAGAAGATCCCGAATATGTAGAAAGCATATATAACGATCTTTGCTGGCTCGGAGCTTTCCCCGACGGCGGAGTTTTTTACGGATCTGATTATTTTGATAAATGTTATGAATACGCCGTCCTTTTGATTAAAAAAGGATTAGCTTATGTTTGTGATTTGTCTGCTGATGAAATGAGGGATTACAGAGGCACATTGACCGAACCCGGTAAAAACAGCCCCTGGAGAGAAAGATCGGCAGAAGAAAATCTTGATTTATTTGTCCGGATGAAAAACGGTGAATTCGAAGACGGAAGCCATACGCTTCGCGCTAAAATTGATATGTCATCATCAAATATAAACATGCGTGATCCCGTTATATACCGCATTTTGCATGTCAGTCATTACAGACAGGGAGATAAATGGTGCATTTATCCCTTATATGATTATGCTCATCCGATTCAGGACGCTCTTGAGGGTATCACTTATTCGCTTTGTTCGATTGAATTTGAAAATCACCGGCAGCTTTATAATTGGGTTATCGAAAACATAGGACTATTCAATCCGAAACCACGGCAGATAGAATTCGCCAAATTAAGATTGAAAAATACCGTTATGTCAAAGCGTTATCTTGTAAAGCTTGTCAAAAATAATATTGTTGACGGATGGGATGATCCGCGAATGCCGACGCTTTGCGCCCTCCGCCGCCGCGGTTATACACCGGAATCAATTTTTGAATTTGTCCGCCGCGCGGGTATTTCAAAATCATATAATCTGATAGATTTTGAATTGCTGGAATATTGTATAAGAGAACAATTAAACAATGATTCTCAAAGAAAAATAGCGGTTCTTGATCCGATAAAAGTCATTATCACAAATTACGACGAAAATAAAACAGAATATTTTCCGGTTCAAAACAATCCTAATAATCCCGATGCAGGTATTCGTGAAGTACCTTTCAGCCGTGAGATATACATCGAACGCGAAGATTTCGCACAGAATCCTCCTCCGAAGTTTTTCCGTTTGAAAAAGGACGGAGAAGTCCGTTTAATGGGATCTTATATTATTAAATGCAACGAAATTGAAACGGACAGCGATGGAAATATCACAGCAATTTATTGTACTGCTGATCTTGAAACGAGAAACGGAAATCCCGCGGACGGACGTAAAATTAAAGGTACAATTCATTGGCTATCGTGCTCTCATTCCGGTGAGTGTGAAATAATGCTTTATGAAAAATTATTTACTATCGAAAATACAAACGATATTCCGGAAGATAAAACATACGACGATTATTTAAATCCTGATTCCGTAAAACATTTAAAGGGCTGTAAAATTGAACCTTCGCTTATAGACAATTATGATGATGAACGTTATCAGTTCGTAAGAACGGGTTATTTTTACCGTGACATTAAAAACAAGAATGTGTTTAACAGAATTGTAACATTAAAAGACAGCTTTAAAATTAATAACTGATTTAGTAAACAGGGAATAAAATATGTCAAATTATAATATCGAAACAAAAGCTGTTCAATCCGGTTATTCACCGAAAAACGGTGAACCGCGTATATTACCTATATACCAGTCAACAACTTATAAATACGATTCAAGCGAAGAAATGGGAGATCTTTTTGATTTAAAAACAAACGGATATTTTTATACACGTCTTCAAAACCCTACAAACGACAGCGTAGCCGCACGTATTTGTGATATGGAAAACGGATATGCAGCTATGCTGACTTCATCCGGTCAGGCAGCTTCTTTCTTTGCTTTATTTAACATTTGCGGCGCGGGTGATCACATCGTAGCTTCTTCGGCAATATACGGAGGAACTTATAATTTAATATCGGTAACAATGAAAAGAATGGGTATCGAATCCACATTTATACATCCGGATGATGATACAGAAAAAATTAAAGCAGCTTTCAAACCTAATACAAAAGCAATAATAGCGGAGACAATTTCGAATCCGTCGCTTGTTGTTCTTGATATAGAAAAATTCGCAAAAATCGCACACGATAACGGAGTACCTTTGATAATCGACAATACATTTGCTACTCCCGTAAATTGCCGTCCTATAGAATGGGGAGCTGATATAGTAATACATTCTACATCAAAATACATGGACGGTCACGCTTCCTCCATAGGCGGGGCTATTGTTGACAGCGGAAACTTTGATTGGGAAAATTATGCTGATAAATATCCGGATTTAAATTTACCCGATGAAAGTTATCATGGGATAATTTATACAAAAAAATTCGGAAAAGGTGCTTATATAACAAAAGCTACCGTTCAATTGATGCGGGATTTAGGAGCTGTTCCCTCCCCTTTTAATTCATTTTTATTGAATTTGGGATTGGAATCTCTTCCTGTTCGTATTAAAAGTCATTGTGATAACGCGGAAAAAATCGCAGATTGGCTTAATAAAAACGATAAAATTTCGTGGATCCGCTATCCGCAGTTAAATAATGATAGATATTATGAAACGGCTAAAAAATATCTTCCGGGGGGAAGCTGCGGTGTAATATCATTCGGTATTAAAGGCGGAAAAGAAAATGCTGTTAAATTTATGGATAATTTAAAACTGGCGGCGGTTGTTACCCATGTAGCGGACGCAAGAACCTGCGTTCTTCATCCCGCAAGTACCACTCACAGACAAATGACAGAAGAACAGTTAAATGATTGCGGAGTAAGTTCGGATTTAATCCGTTTATCTGTCGGAATCGAAAATTGTAATGATATTATAGCTGATATTGAACAGGCATTAGAAATTTTAAATTTTAATTTAAAATACAGTTAATTTTTTGCATAAATTATAAAACCCGGGAATACAAGTGAACCGCAAATAATTTTCACTATTGGAGTCCCAGCAGCATATTATGTAACGAAGACTTATAATCATTTATAAGCTTACGATTTAACATAATAGGAGGACCGATTTAAATGGCTGACCGCAATAATTGTCAGTCCGGTGGGAAATCGGAAATATGCATTGATGTAAACCGCATATTTGATAGCTGCCGAGATAAAGATTGTTTTGAACGCAGTAGAGTATTCCTAACCGAATGCGGGCAGGATATAATAGAAAAAACATCAAATATTCGTGTAAAATGCGCGCATGTCGTATGGACGCAGTTAACTGTTGAACCGATACAATTCAATCGCGGTTTTTATCAGGTTATTATCCGTTTTTGGGTAAAAATTTTATGCGAAGGTTGCATAAGCCCGGGCAAACCTCAGGAATTTGAAGGCATTACCGCATGTGAAAAAAAGGTTATTTTATTCGGAAGCGAAGGCTGCGTAAAAATATTCAAGAGTGATCCTACGGGATGCTTCTGTTCGCCTACATATGAAAACGGCGGAGAAACAAATCTTCCCGTAGCTGTTTGCGAAATAGCTGATCCTGTCGTACTCGACGTTGAAATTACCGAAAAACGTAAATGCTGCTGTGCATGCGTTTGCGTTGATGATATACCCAACATTGTATGTTCATACTGTAATGGTAATCTGGTTGAATCTTATGAAGACGGTAAAAATCTTGCGATAACTCTTGGTTTCTTTTCAGTTATACGGATGGAACGTCCCTGCCAACACATAATAAGCGCTGCTGATTATTCTGTTCCGGATAAAGAATGTATCTCGACAGAAGACAGTGATCCTTGTACATTATTCCGCCGTATGGATTTCCCGACTTCTGAATTCAGCCCGCCGTCATACAGGCAATTAAATAACTAAAAAAACCTTTAATTAAAAGCGGAGTAAAATCCGCTTTTTTTGATTGATATGTTTAGTATTTTTTAAATATTTCATTCATTTTCTTGACAAGAATATAAAAATAATATATAATATAGATATAGAATTATTATATAAAAATGTTAAGAGGTTAGTGTTTATGTTAATGTTAAAATCTATTTCTTTGTCTCTTTCTGATTTATTGGGAAAAGATTATACCGCTGCGGCTGTACAGGCAGCGGTTTATTTAGGTTTTATAAAGTATGAGGAAGCTTTTGAAACGGTAAATAAAAAAATAGATTTTTATCCGGATGAAATTAAGAATATAAATTACAAATTGTTATCAAATGTAGGAAACAAAGTTATTGATACTTTTGAAAATAATTTATCGGGAGCTCCCACATCAGCTTTTAAAAAAGCATCAAATCTCAAAGCTTCCCCGCTTTCCGCCAACGGTTTTACCAGAATAGGAGAAAACGGTAAATTATATTTTATAGGTAAAAGCGAACATTACCATGCTTCTCTCGGTCATAATTTCCCGGGATATAAATTAATAGATTCTGCGCGCAGAATAGGTATACCGAATGCTACGCATAATAACACAAGAGGTTTTATAACACGTTTATGTGAAAGAAGAATTGTTTCGCAAATAAACAATTGCAAAACCGAAGAAGAAACTGACAATATCTTATCCTGTAAAGAAAGCAAAATATTAAACAGGGTTATAAATCTCGAAACAGGAAGCTTAGCGGTTGAAGCCGGAATAAAAATGATGCTTTCCAGGTTTTATAAATTGGATAATAGTTACAAAGATCCGATATATAACGAAAGAATTCCTGTTTTTTTAGTTATCGGCGATTATAATAACGGTTCTGAAGCAAATTATCACGGTACAACTGTAATAACGCAAACTATGCGCGGTTTGTGGAATAATTATTATAAAAAAATAGAAGAAAATGATATTTATAAAATTGTACCGATAAATATAAACGATACTGCTGATTTCGAAAACAAAATAAAAATCTATAACGAAGGTAAATATAAAACAGCCGGATTTTTACACGAAATTATTTTAATGAATTACGGAGCAATACGGCTTGAAGCAGAATTTTTACATAAAGCATATAAATTATGCCATGTATACGATACTCCGGTATTAGTTGATGAAATACAAAGCTGTATGTGGTATCAAAACATGTTTCTCTTCCGTGAATACGGTTTATCACCGGATTTTGTTGTTATCGGAAAAGGTTTCCCGGGAGGAGAATATCCCGCAAGCAAAATAATTACCACATATGAAATGGATTCGTTGAATTTATTCGGTGCTCTTGTCACAAACGGTCAGGAGGAACTCGCTTCTCTTGCGTATTTGATCACTATGGAATTTTCATCAGTTAATTCAGATTTTATAAAGGAATCGAGCGAATATTTTCATAATCAATTATGTTTGTGTGCAAAAAAATATCCTTCTCTTATACAAAACATTGAGGGACTCGGGTTTTTATGCGGTATAAGATTTGAATCGCTTGAAATTGCCGCAAAATTTGCCGATAAACTAAACGAAATGTGTATTGATATTTCGGCTCAGCTTTATAAAATAAATTGTCCGCCTATAGTTTTGTTAAAACCACCTATTATTTCCGATAAATTTGTTATAGATTTTCTTTTAGGCAAAATTGAAAAAGCAGCGGATTATATAACAGAAAATTTTAAAATATAATACATTGAAATAAAATAAATTTTTATTATAATTTAATATAATAAATTCGAAACGAGATAAAAATAATGGACAGAAATGGAATAAAAAAACGCGAACAAGAAATTTTAAACGCACTAAAACTGACAAATCAACTGACAATTGACGATGTGGTAAAATTACTTGGGATTTCAGAATCAACAGCGAGGCGTATATTTATTTCTTTGGAAAAAGAGGGTTTAATTCTTCGGACATACGGCGGTATTTCGCTTGCCAGCGCAAATGACAATAATTATACTTACGAAAGACTTGAAACAAGCTGTGTCGAAGAAAAAATCCGTATTGGAATTGCTGCCGCAGATTTTATAGAAAATCATGATATTCTATTTCTTGATACGGGAACAACTCTTCCGCATATGTGTATGGCTCTGACAAAACGAATCGAAGAAGGAAAATTGAATTCGTTAAAAATATTTACTACTTCGCTTGTTAATTTAAATTTATTGAGCAAATTTACTCAGGTGATTTTAATCGGAGGTATATACCGTCCGGAAAGAAGAGATTTTTATGGATTCATTACAGAAGAAGCTTTTCGTGATTTGCATTTCAATAAATGTTTTCTCGGAACTGACGGCTATGATGAAAACGGATTTACAACAACGGATTTTGATACTGCAAGATTAAACAGATTAGCGCTTGATCATTCAAAAAGAAAATATATATTAACAGATTCAAGCAAATATAAAAAAAATGCTATGGTTAATTACAGCAAAATTGAACAAATTAATTGTATTATTACAAATTACTGTCCGGATGAAATGATGAATAAATTCAATGAAAATAATACAGAAGTAAAAATTGTTTAATATATAATAACTATTATTAAATAGTCCGTATAAAAATAAATAACAACTGTAATTTTTTTATAACATATGTCTATATTAAGGCTTTCTTTTTAATAAAATTTTAAATTGTTTTACAATATATAAAATTCAATTTGATGGTTTATTTCTCATTTGTAAAAAATGTATAAAATAAATGCTTTTTCTATTTACATTATATAATTTTTATGATACTATATCTTGTGTATGATGCGCCGCACTCGGTTGACGGAATAAGGGCATGTAACTTTTTGAATGCGTGATGCCGTTTTCACCCGCCGTCTGCTGTGTATGACGCATATTTATTTTTTATGAGGTGAAAGAAAATGCAAAAAGAAGAAAAGTCCGGAATTATCGAGCAATATAAAATCCATGAAGGAGATACAGGTTCTCCCGAAGTTCAAATTGCTATTTTGACAGCAAGAATTAATAATCTGACAGAACATTTAAAATCAAATAACAAAGACCATCACAGCCGCCGCGGCTTGTTGAAAATGGTAGGACACCGCCGTAACCTCTTAAACTATTTGATGAAAAAAGATATTAATCGTTATCGTGTCATAATAGAACAGCTCGGAATCAGAAAGTAATATAGTTTTTGTTATTGCTATAATTTTTAAACAGCAAAATCAGGTCAGAGGCCGGAATGTACGCATTCAACTTCCTGCTTCTGACCTGAAGTTGTAAATTTTTAGTTTTTATAAAACACAATTTTACAAGGTTAATTTTTGGGTTTTTATAAAACACAATTTTATACAGTTAATTTTTTTATTTATATATCGGAGGAATTTTAATTTAATGTTTGAGAAGTTCAAAAAATTTGAATATTCACTGGCAGGCAGACCTTTAATAATTGAAACAGGTAAAATGGCACAGCTTGCTAACGGTTCTTGTCTTGTCCGTTATGGTGATACAGTTATATTAGCTACTGTCACAGCAAGCGAAAAACCTCGCGACGGAATAAATTTTTTACCTCTTTCAGTCGATTTTGAAGAACGTCTTTATGCTGTCGGCAGAGTTCCCGGAAGTTATAACCGCCGTGAAGGCAGACCAACAGATAAGGCAATTTTAACATCGCGTGTTATAGACCGTCCGACACGTCCGCTTTTCCCTAAGGATTTACGAAACGATGTTGTTATTAATATGACAGTTTTATCTGTTGATAACGATTGTTCACCTGAAATTGCGGGTATGATCGGTTCTTCTATAGCATTATCTATTTCCGATATACCTTGGAACGGACCTATCGGCGGCGTTTTCATAGGTATGGTTGACGGTGAATTTATTGTAAATCCCACTCTTGAACAGCGTGAAAAAAGTACACTTGAACTTACTGTAGCCGGAACATTTGAAAAAGTTGTTATGATTGAAGCCGGAGCGAAAGAAGTTTCCGACGCAGATATGTACAGTGCGATAATGCTGGCTCACAGTGAAATTAAAAAGATCTGCGGATTTATTGCCGATATTACTATGGAAATCGGAAAAGAAAAATTTGCATATGAACCTCACGAAATAGATCATGATTATTATGAAGAAGTAAAAAACATGGTAATTGATGATGTAAAAATTGCTCTCGATACAGACGATAAAAATATACGCGATGAACGTATGCTTCCGATAAAAGAAGCTGTTTTAAATAAGTTTTCATATAAATATGATGATGAAGCGGCAGCTGATATAGAAATAGAAGAAATACTATATAAAATACAAAAAGAAGTTGTCCGCAATTGGCTTCTTATAGGAAAGCGCGTCGACGGAAGAAAACTTGATCAAATACGTCAGCTTTCTGCTGAGGTCGGAATACTTCCCCGCGTTCACGGAAGCGGAATGTTTACACGCGGTCAAACACAGGTTTTAACTATCGCCACTCTTGCCGCTATCGGGGATAAACAAATTCTTGACGGTATTGATGAAGAAGACAGCAAACGTTATATGCATCATTACAACATGCCGGGTTACAGTACAGGTGAAGCAAAAGCTGTAAGAAGTCCCGGAAGACGTGAAATCGGTCATGGTGCTTTAGCTGAACGTTCCCTGATTCCCGTATTACCGGATGAAAGTGTTTTCCCATATGCAATAAGATGTGTTTCGGAAGTTATATCATCAAACGGATCAACATCGCAGGCATCGGTTTGCGGATCAACACTTGCTTTAATGGATGCCGGTGTTCCGATAACAGCACCTGTAGCGGGTATATCATGCGGTCTTATTACAGAAGGCGACAACTGGATGACTATGATAGATATTCAGGGGCTTGAAGACTTTTACGGTGATATGGATTTCAAAGTCGCTGGAACTCATAAAGGAATAACATCCATACAAATGGATTTAAAAATAGACGGATTAACTCCGGAAATTATCAAAGAAGCTTTGATAACAACTCATAAAGCACGCTGTTATATAATAGACGATATTATGTTAAAAGCAATAGATAAACCGCGCGATGAAATTTCTCCTTACGCTCCTAAAATAATAGTCATGAAAATAGATGTGGATAAAATACGGGAAGTAATCGGAACAGGCGGAAAAGTAATTCAAAAAATAGTAGCCGATACAGGAACAAAAATAGACATTGAAGAAGACGGAACAATTTATATATCGGCAGTCAATCGCGACAGCGGCTTAGCAGCGGAAAAAATTATAAAAGGTATTGTCTTTGAACCCGAAGTAGGTGTGATTTACGAAGGTGTTGTCACCAGAATTATTCCGATAGGTGCGTTTGTCGAATTTGCTCCCGGAAAAGAAGGACTCGTTCATATATCAAAACTGGCACACAGCCGTGTTGAAAAAGTCGAAGATGTTTGTAATGTAGGAGATAAGTTTGCGGTTAAATATTTAGGTGTAGATGAAAAAGGCCGCATTAATTTATCACACAAGGACGCAATTCCAAAGCCGTAAAATAAAAACAGTTGATGCAGTTAAAATTAATTTATTATATAAGATTTTTAATAAAGAGGTGATTTTAATGCCGTTGCCTGTTGCGCTTCAGCTTTATACAGTTCGAGATTATATATCTAATGATTTATTATCAGCATTAGAAAGCATAAAAGAAATCGGTTATGATTATTTAGAAGTTTCAGATATATTAGCGGAAAGTGCGGAAGAATACCGGAATATTTTAAATAATTTCGGTTTTTCGGTTACATCAATGCATGCATCGATCGAATCGTTAATTTCGGATGTTAATAAAAATATCGAAAATTGTATTGCACTCGGAAGCAAATATATTGTTATTCCGTATCTTGCCGGAGGTATACGGCCAGGAGTAGCGGAATTTGACGATATATTAAAAAAAATAATTGATATTGGAAATACATGCAAAAAATCAGGTATTCAATTATTATATCATAATCATGATTTTGAATTTGAAAAAATATCCGACGGTTCATTCGGACTTGATTATTTATATAACACGGTTCCTGCGGAATTATTAGCTGCTCAATTGGACGTATGCTGGGTCGGGGTTGCCGGACAAGATCCTGTAGCATACATCAACAAATATAAAAACAGAGTTCCGGTACTTCACATTAAAGATTATTACGGTACAAAATCAAATGGATTCGAATTCCGTCCTATAGGTCACGGAATTCAGGATATGGCTTCTATACTTGATGCGGCTATAAAAGCCGGCACTAAGTATGTAGTTGTCGAACAAGATTTTGCCGTAGGAATGACTTCCATGGAAGCAGCAAAACTAAGCCGTGAATATTTAAAATCAATAGGTTGGTAATAAATTATATCCCCTATATCACCAAAGAATAAAATAAATGTTTTGTTACTTTTTCAAAAAGTAAAAATCATCCTGATTTTTTTGATACAGGATGATTTTTTGTTTAATTTAATAAATTAATAAATTCCTCAATTTTTTCAAGAGCTGTTGTTATATGTTTAATTGAATACGCATATGAAATACGGGCAAATCCTTCTCCGCATTCACCGAAAGCTGTTCCCGGAACTATCGCTACTCCTTTTTCAAAAAGAAGTCTTTCGCAAAATTTTTCACTGGTTAATCCGAATTTTGATATATTTATCCAAGCATAGAATGCACCTTCGGCATCAAAACAATCTATTCCTATAGATTTTATTCTGTTTATTATAAATCTTCTGCGCCGGTTGTATTCATCCGCCATATATTCAATATCGCTATCCCCTTCACGCAAAGCTTCTATAGCAGCGTATTGACTTGCAGTAGGAGCGCACATTATTGCAAATTGATGTATCTTATACATTTGTTTTGATATTTCTGCGGGAGCGCATATATATCCAAGGCGCCATCCGGTCATAGCATAAGCTTTTGAAAATCCGCTGGAAACAATTGTTCTTTCACGCATATTTTCAAACGAAGATATAGATACATGTTTTCTTCCGTATGTTAATTCAGCATAAATTTCATCGGACAATACCATAATATTTTTTTCTTTTATGATATTAACGAGCGGTGCAAGATCCTCTTCGGTCATTATCGCTCCTGTCGGATTATTTGGATAAGATAATATCAAAAGTTTAGTTTTAGGAGTTATAGCCGATAGTAATTCTTCTGCTGTCAGTTTAAAGTTATTACATTGTTTTGTTTCAATAATAACAGGTATACCGCCTGACAGTTCTACAATAGGTTCATAACAAACAAAAGCAGGCAGAGGAATTATTACTTCATCACCAGTTTCAATTATAGTTCTGACTGCCAAATCTATAGCTTCGCTTCCGCCGATTGTGACTATTATTTCATCTTTCGGGTCATATTGCAAATTAAATCTTCGAATCAAATATTTTGAAATTTCTTTTCTTAAATCCAGTAAACCGCTGTTTGAAGTATAATATGTTTTTCCTTTTTCTAAACTCGCAATTCCGGCTTCTCTTATATGCCAAGGAGTTACAAAATCAGGCTGACCTACTGTAAGTGAAATTACATCTTTCATTTCATCAAGCATATCGAAAAATTTTCGTATACCTGAAGGCTTCAGCTTTGTTACTTTGCCCGATAAGAAATCGTTGTAATTAATCATATTATACCGTTCCCTCTGTCATCAACTTCAGGGGAACCGTATATTGTTCCTTTGTCTTTATATTTACGCAGGACGAAATGAGTTGCGGTTGAAACAATAAATTCCAGAGGAGCTAATTTTCGAGCCACAAAAAATGCCACTTCACGCATTGTTCTTCCCTCTATGATAACACACAAATCATATGAACCGGACATTAAAAATACAGATTGAACTTCCGGGAAATTATAAATTTTTTCCGCAATTTGATCAAATCCTCTGTCTCTCTGAGGAGTAACTTTTAATTCAATTAAAGCGGTTATATATTCCCTGTCCGTTCTGTCCCAGTCGATTATAGTCTTATATCCTAGAATAATGCCTTCTTTTTCATAGTTTTCAATTAATTTTTTTATATCTCCAACTTCTTTATCACACATAACAGCAAGCTGTTCCGGTGTAAGACGTGAATCATTTTCAAGAAGCTGTAAAAAGTTTTTCATATATTTATTTAATACTCCTTATAATTATTAATATTAATTCAGTGTAATCATTTCAAAGTCATTTCCGCTATAATAAGCGGTATATTTATAGCCAAGACTTTTTAACATATCATTTACGGTGATGATATCAGCGCCGACATCCGCTGACCAGTGGGCATCGCTTCCCACTGTTATCAATTCACCTCCTTGTTCTTTGTATAGTTTTATTAATTCATAATCGGGAAAAGTCATACCTGCGCCTTGTCTGATTCCCGATGTATTAACTTCAAGAGATACATTATAACTAATCATTTTTTTATATAATTCTGAAATTTCCGTATAAAATAATTTCATATCAACATCCTTACCTGCTCTTTTTATATAGCGTATCGGATATGTCAGGTGTGCTAAAGTATTTATTTTAAAATCTTTATATTCGAGCAGTAAATTATAGATTTCCTCAATTGATCTTTTCCAGAGAGATTCTATCATTTTTTGCGGAACTATTTCATATTTAATAAAACAAAAATCCGGATTTTTATATAAATTATGCAAAGAACCTATTATATATTCAAATTTACAATCCGATAAAAAAGCTTTACATTTTTCGGGATACGAATAAGGCTGTCCCAATTCAATACCATAAATAATTTTTATTTTGTTTTTATATTTTTCTTTAGCTTCGAAAATAGCTTTTTTAGCTTCACTTGAACGGTATGGAGCATAAAATCCTTCTATTATGCCGTCTGTGTCAAAATGATCTGTTATCGCTATTACCGAAATATTTTTTTCAATTGCGCTTTCGCATAAATTATCTACAGTTTGATGACCATCAAATGAAAAATCTGTATGTGTATGGTTGTCTGCTAAAAACATAATTTCTCCGGATTTTGTTTTTGATAATAATTATAATAATTATCTAATTATATTTATTTGAATTGTCATTTTATCATATATAATAAATTATAAAAAGTAATAATTTGAAAATATATCTTGTAAATATTGTGTATTCATGTTAAAATAACATTATGAATAATAAAATTTTATGTTCAACCGGTGCATTTATCGGACACGAAAATAATTTCGATTATAAATTGATACCATTTTATTGTAAATATTTACATTGTACGTCATATGAGCTTATGATGCTGCCTGTATGGTATCCATATATCGAGGATGTTACAGCATATTTAAAAAATTCCGGTACGGATTTTGAAGTTATCCATTCCGATAAAAATATCGGCGTTTTAATATCTAAAGGAATCAAAGAAGAAACAACGGAAGCTCTCAGATTATTTGAAAATAATTGCCGTATGGGATTTAATATCGGAGCGCGGAAAATCGTTTTGCACCTTTGGGGAGGTCTTGACAGCGATATTAAAATAAGTTACAATATTGAAATACTGGATTCTTTATTTAAGATAGCAGATATATATAACATAAAAATCGTTATAGAAAATATTGTATGTATAAAAGAAAATCCTCTGATTCATTGGAATAATATTCATAACCGTTATAACAATGCGGAATTTATTTTTGATACGCGTTTCGGATCATTTCATTGTCAATTGGATGATTTTTTTAATAATAGCATGCTTTTAAATAAATCTGTTTCTCATATTCATATATCAGATTTTACAGGTCCCTCGGGTGATTTTACAAAATTACGTCCGATTCCGATGCCCGGTTACGGTATTATCGGTTTTTGGGGATTTGATCGTTTCTTTTCATCCATAAAAAATCTTTATTCGGATAGCATAACTCTTGAATCACCTTCGATAAACCGGGACGGAAGTATTAATACCGATATAATAAACAATGCTCTTGATTATATTGATGCTTCAATGAATAAATAATTTTGAAAACTTGGTTTTATTAAAATGAAAAAATTTTTAGGTAAAAATTTTCTGCTGACAAATGAAACGGCTGAAATATTATATCACGAATACGCAAAAAAATTGCCGATTATTGATTATCACTGCCATGTAAATCCTGCCGATATTGCGGAGGATAAAATTTATCCTAATATAACACAATTATGGCTCGGCGGTGATCATTATAAATGGAGAGCAATGCGTTCATGCGGAATAATTGAAAAATATATAACAGGCGACGCTTCCGACTATGAAAAATTTAACGCATATACTTCAGTAATGCCTAATCTTATCGGAAATCCTTTGTATCATTGGTCTCATTTGGAAATGAAAAGATATTTCGGATATTCGGGGATTATAAACAAATCTTCCTGCGATGACTTGTGGTATTTGTGCAATGATAAATTGTCGGAAGCAGATATGTCTGTAAAAAACCTGATAAAAAAATCCAATGTTGAAGTGATATGCACAACTGATGATCCCTGTGATACGCTTGAAAATCACAAAAACATAGCAAAAGATGAAAAATTTGAAACAAAAGTTTTTCCTGCATGGCGGCCTGACAAATATATAAACGCAGATAATCCGGATTTTTTAAATAATATTGCAAAGCTTTCCGCAGTTTCACAAACAGATATATGTGATATAAAGTCACTAAAAGACTCTTTTATAAAACGCCTCGATTATTTTGCGTCAATGGGATGTAAAGCAGCAGATCATGGTTTGGACAGATTCATCCCTTACAATGCACCAAAATCATTTTATGAAACAGAATGTATTTTTAAAAAGATATTAAATAAAGAAAATACAGAAAAAGAAGAAATAGAAAAGCTTAAAACGGATTTGCTTTGCTTTTTTGCAAGCGAATATAAAAAACGCAGCTGGGTTATGCAATTCCATTTCGGAGTATTACGCAATGTAAATACAAAGGCTATGTCTGATATCGGCGTTGACAGCGGTTTTGATATTATCGGAGATGAAAAGAATATATATAAGCTAGCAGCTTTGTTAAACGAAATGGATCGCGGTGAAGGTTTACCGAAAACAATATTATATTCAATAAATCCGAACGACAATGCAGCTCTCGGAGCTTTGACAGGAGCTTTCCAGTTAAACAGCAGTGATTGTTATCCGCGTGTTATGCAAGGAAGCGCATGGTGGTTTAACGATAATAAACAAGGAATGACAGAACAAATAAAATCGCTCGCAAATTTATCGGCTATCGGTTATTTTACCGGAATGCTGACAGATTCCAGAAGCTTTTTATCATACACAAGGCATGAATATTTCCGCAGAATTTTTTGCAATATAATCGGTAAATGGGCTGAAGACGGTGAATGTACCGATGACATTAATACATTATCAAAACTAGTAGAAAATGTCTGTTATTACAATGCAAAAAAAATATTTAATTTTAATTAAGTGGTATAAATTATGAAATTATCTTTTTCAACTCTAGGATGTCCCGATTGGAATTTCGGAGAAATAATATCAACAGCTTCGGATTTAGGTTATGACGGAATTGAAATAAGAGGAATCGCTGACCAAATATATGCTCCCTATGTTAATATTTTTAGTGAAAATCAAATAGAAAATACAAAAAAAGAACTTGAAAGAATAGGACTCGAAATACCGATTTTAACATCAGGAGCTTATTTAAACAATAACCCCGAAATAAATTCCGCTTTTTCAGAAATTGATGATTATATATTTTTAGCTTCTAAAATGGGTGTAAAATATATACGTATTTTAGGAGATAAGGACCCCGCGCCGGACAATTCTTTTGATTTCGATTTTCTTTTGAATAATTATGAAAAACTGTGTAAAAAGGCAGCAAAGTACAAAGTTTCAATTTTAATTGAAACAAACGGAATTTTAGCGGATACAAATAAAATGTTAAAATTTATCGAAAAAACCGAAAGCGATAATAAAGGTATCATATGGGATATAAACCATACTGTACGTTATTTTAACGAAAAACCGCAGGAAACCGTAAAAAGAATAGGTAAATATATAAAACATGTGCATGTAAAAGACTCAATTATATCCCCGGACAAAACTATAAAATACATGCTGACGGGTTACGGTGATATTCCGATAAAAGAATCATGCGAGGAACTGCTTTGTATAGGTTATACGGGTTATTTCTCTTATGAATGGGTTAAACGCTGGTCAAGGGAGCTTGAAGAACCGGGAATCGCATTTTATCAGTATTTGGAATACATGAAAAATATTCAAAAGTAAAAATATTATATAAATAATTTTTGAAACGGAAATAAAAATATGCTTTTTAATTCTATCGAATTTTTATTATTTTTCCCTATTGTTGTAATTTGTTATTTTTTAATGAAAAATAAATACAGAAATGTATTTTTGCTTTTAGCTTCCTGCTGGTTCTACATGTCTTTTATACCTCAGCATATAATAGTTATAGCATTCAATACGGTTATTGTTTACTTTGCGGCAATACATATTTATAAAAATAGAGACAACAAAAAAAAGAAAAAAGCAATATTTATTGTTACCATTTCATTAAATATTTTATCTATAATAATATTTAAATATCTCGGATTTTTCAGCGATACAATAAACTTTTTCGGAACAATGCTGAGTCTCCCTTCAATTGTACTTCCGGACATTATACTTCCCGTCGGTATATCGTTCCATACATTCCAAGCCATGGGTTATATGATGGATGTATTTATGGATAAAGACGAACCCGAAACAAATTTTGTTACATATGCGGTGTTCCTGATGTTCTTCCCTCAGCTTGTTGCAGGACCTATAGAACGTGCGCGTAATTTGATAAATCAATTTAAATATGAACATTTTATTACATACGAAAACTTATCTCAAGGCGGAAGAATGATGCTTTGGGGTATGTTTAAAAAAGTCGTAGTGGCAGACAATTTATCTTTGTTTGTAGATAATGTTTTTACAGATGTATCGGCAAAAGGTGCGTCGGCATTATGGGTCGGTGTTATATTTTTTGCTTTCCAGATTTATTGTGATTTTTCAGGATACAGTGATATAGCTATAGGAGCTGCTAAAATATTAGGATTTGATTTAATGCGGAACTTTGATACGCCTTACTATTCTTCTTCAGTTACGGATTTCTGGCGCAGATGGCATATATCATTATCATCATGGTTCCGCGATTACATATACATACCTCTCGGAGGAAACCGTGTATCAAAACCCAGATGGTTTTTAAACCAAATGATAACTTTCGCAATAAGCGGAATATGGCACGGAGCTAACTGGACTTATGTCGTTTGGGGTATGTTAAACGGATTTTATCTTGTTGTCGGCCGCTTTACAAAAGATATCAGGGACAAAATAAAATCTGTAACCAAATATAATAAAATACCGTTTATTCCGGTTTTGATAGGTACTTTGTTTACTTTCTATATTGTAGATATGACATGGATATTTTTCAGAGCAAATTCATTTTCAGACGCATTTTTCGTATTAAAAACACTCCATACATATATTCCGAATTTTTCACACATATTAGAAAGTTTCAGTTCAATAGCTTCGTCACGTTTTATTATTTCAATAGGTTCGATTTTACTTTTGATGATTGTTGAATTCTTTTGCCGCGGAAAAGATTTTAAAACAGCTGTAGGTAAACTTCCGATGCCGGCAAGAATCTTATCATACGGAGTTTTACTCGCTATTATTATAATTTTCGGAGCATATGACAATAAATCATTTATATACTTCCAGTTCTAGTTATTTTTATAAAATTCTAATAAGTAAAAAAATTATATGATGTACCTAAAAAAGTTTTGGTAAATTAAATAAGTATAATATATATTTTATATATACAGCACAAATCATTAATAATTTTTTTGGAGGAATAACTGGTGAAAAAATTTTTGGCTTTATTTATTTCAATTTTATTATTGCTGCCTATTGTTATATCATGTGCCGATACTCCCGATTCTAAAGGCAATGATTCAGAAACAACAACGATTACCGAAGAAATAACCGAAGGAGACCCTTTTGAATTAAGAAAGGCTATACCCGATAATTTACCTGGTGATAGTTTTGACGGCTATATCTTTACAATACTGGCACGGGACAGAGATGATTTTGTAAAAGATATCGGAGCAGGAGTTGAAGCTACAGGTGATGTTATAGTAGATGCAATATATGCAAGAAATACTATAATCGAAGAACGTTTTGATATAGAAATCGAATCTTACCACACATCGGATCCGATATCGGCTCTCAGAAAATCAATTGGTTCTGATGACGATACATACAGTTTAATGATGGGTCAGGTTATCGAAACAGGATCAGCGGTATTGGAAGGCAGTTATGTTGATTGGTACAACGATCTTCCTTATGTAAATATGGATCAGCCCTGGTATATCGGAAATGCTGTCGACGCGCTTTCCATTGAAAATCACGCCTACATGATGGCGGGTGAATATTGTTTGTCTATTCTCCGTTTTACGTACTGTATGTATTATAACAAACTCATCGCAGAAGATTACAACATATACGATTTGTACAGCATCGTTATGAAAGGTGAATGGACAATAGATAAACTTGATGATATAGTTAAAATTGTTCATGAAGATCTTGACGGAAACGGCGTTATGGACACAACGGATAAATGGGGTTTTACAAGCGATTATTACAGCGCAGCTATAACGTATCAATACGCTTTTAATAATCCGGTTATGACTAAAAACTCAAAAGGTGTTCCGGAAGTAACATACAACAACGGGAAAATGCCTGATATTGTAAACCGTTTATATACTTTCTTCTATGAAAACGAAGGTTCAATTGTCGATACATGGGGTGTTTCCGGTCCTATATGGACAGCAGGCAATGTGCTTTTCTTAAACGGATTGTTCTCATCCGCGGAATCATATCGTTCATACGATTTTGATTTCGGAATAATTCCGTATCCTAAATGGGATACAGCGCAAACAAATTATTATACAATGTCAGACGGCGCACATGATATAATGGCTGTCCCCAAAACTATACGCGATGGTGAGAGAACAAGTATTATAATCGAAGCTCTGAACGCCGAAAGTTATAAGCAAGTTATTCCTTCATATTATGAAACAGCTCTTAAAGTAAAATTTACACGTGATAACGAATCTATTTTAGTGCTTGATATGCTGCTTGAAAGCCGTACATTCGATTTCGGTTATGTTTATGATGGATGGCAGGGATTTGCTTTTATATTGCAGGATTTGATGAGCACCAAAAAGACTAGTTTTGCTTCTTCTTATGCAGCAAAAGAAAAAAGCGGAAATAAACGCTACAATAAAGTTATCGACACATTATTAGGTCTTAATTAAAAGTAAAACATATAAAATTATAAGGGAGCTGTCGTTAAAACAGTTCCTTGAGAAAAGCAGACAAAATACAAGGTACGGAATTACGGTCGCTTTTTTACGAAAAAAGCTCCGCAAAAAACGTTAAAAATATTGAAAGTTTTGTGGTTGGTCAATCTGAAAGGAGCTGTCGTTTAAAACAGCTCCTTGTTTGATAAAAAAATTATAAAAAATTATTTGGTAGAAAAAATGCAAACTAAAAAAATATTTACAGAAAATGCTTTATATCAGCATTTAATTGTTTTGAAAACTAATCGTAACAAAAGATATAAAAATAAAGAATTTTTAATAGAAGGTGTTAGAAATATAAACGAAGCTGTTAAAAACCGCTGGCATATAAATTCTCTTGTTTATCCTTCGGGAAAGTTGATATCAGGCTGGGCTATTGATATGATAGACGGTGTAAAAACAGATTATAATATTGAAATTATACCGGAGCTTTTTAATAAACTGAGTGATAAAACAGAAAGCTCGGAACTTCTTGCGGTTGTTTCTATGAGAGATGATAATTTTTTAGAGAAAGATTTTGAAAATCCTTTAATTTTATTATTTGACAGGCCTTCAAATAAGGGAAATCTGGGTACAATAATAAGATCATGCGATGCTTTTGGTATTGATGGTTTAATCACAACCGGGCATTGCGTTGATTTATATGATCCGGAGGTTGTAGGTGCTACAATGGGTTCATTTTTTTCCGTTCCCTATGTAAGAATAACATCAAATGATATACTTTTAAATTATATATCAGAAATGAAAGAAAAATTTAATAATTTAAAAATAATCGGTACTACTTCACATAAAAAGAATGATATTTATTCATGCGATTTAACGGGACCCGTTATTATAATGATTGGAAATGAAACTGATGGATTAAATAATTTTTTGAGCAGTTTATGTGATTTACTGGTGACAATTCCAATGGCAGAATCATCTTCCGCTTCATCGTTGAATGTGGCATGTGCAGCAACTGTATTTTTATATGAAAGCGTAAAACAAAGGTCTTTAATATTATAATGATCTTGCGTATTCATTATATAAACGAGCAAATATTTTATAATTTTCAAACGAAACTCCGGGCGGGGTCTGGTGGTCAACGGACATGATATATCCTCCGCTGCGTACAACAGGCATTATTCTTTCAAATTCCGCACGCATTGCTTCTTCTCCCAAAGGCATTACCATTTTATCATATCCGCCGAGCATTAATAAATCCGGATTGTTTTTGCGTAAAATATTTAAATCTACTCCTGCCTGTCTCTCAAGCGGATAAACTCCTTCAATACCGGCTTCACGCATCCAAGGAACCATTTTTGTAATATCACCGTCTGAATCTATGAGAACTTTTGTATCGCGTAATTTAATAACATCAATCATTCTTTTGTAATATGGGGTTAAAAATTCTGTAAATTGATCATGCGATAACATCGGACCATGATTGTATGACATATCTTCCGCCATTCCAACCATTTCCGGAGCGAGAACAGTATATAAAGCTTCAATAGCACGAATATTAAAATTAGCTAAATCTTCATTTATTAAATGCATTAATTCCGGCTGATCGTAAAAAGCATAAAAATGCCCTTCGATACCAAACAATCTTCTCGGATACCAAAAAAAGCCGTCCAACCATATGCGAATCGGAAAATCTCCTTTTTCATATCTCGTCAAAACAGATTTAGCGGAATTTACAAAACCATTTATTATATTATCCGAATAAGCGTTTTCCCTCAGTTTCATATAATCATCGGCACATTCGATAATAGGGCCGCCGTGATATTTCGGAGCGGGAAGCGATGGAGAAGCAGCTAAAAGAACTAGATTATCCATGTTAAAATAATTCAATATTCCCTCAACTCCGAGCTTTTTGTCAAGTCCCTCGTTTTGCCAGCGAACTACGGTATCCCACCACCATGCAGCCCATTCTATACGGGGGAGCATATCTACTTCTTTAAAATCAAGCAATCTTTTAAAACGTTCGCGAACTGTCATGGATTAAAATCCTCCGGTTTTTATATATTATTATTTATTTTTAATTTTATAAATGCAAATATATTATATAAAAATTATCAAGCAAAGTCAATGAAAGTAATTAAACAAAGTAAATAAAAGAGGTGATTATTGTTGTTTAAGTTTATTAAATCGACATTTATGCAATTACGTATCGGAATTTCACGTTTCATATCAGCTTTTATTTTGTGCGTTTTCACATTTATTTCTATTGTTTTTTATATATTCGCATATGAATCAATAAACAATTATAATGTGATATTAACTATTATTTTTTCTTTAGTTTTATCTGTTTTTATATCTGTTGCGTTTAAATTAATTACAGAAAAAATTAATTTTAAATCAAAATATATAAATTTACTTAATATATTATCTATCTTAATAAGTATTCCTGTATATTTAATATTATATATTACCGATTTTACGAAAAATAATTATTCTTTATTAAGTTATTTCGGTGTTTTGTTATCATTTGTTGCTTTATGTATTTTTCTTGTAATATCTGATAAAAACAAATCCACTATAATAGGTTATTTAATAAAGAATTTTGTTTTTTACGGTTTTATCGCAACTGTTTTCATGGGTGGTTTAATATTATGCATCACAGCTTTTTATTATTTAATTTGGCAATTCGATGATTTATATAAATACATTTTAACAATTGTTTCTTTTTCATATATCGTATTATTTTTTAATTTATTTCTTTCACAAGTTCCTATGAACGGCGAAAAAAACGAAAACCAAAAATCATTGCGTATAATAGTATTATACGCCGCTTTCCCGGTTTATTTATTATTGCTTTTGGTATTATATATTTATTTGGGAAAAATACTTATAACATTTGATATGCCGGGCGGTCAAATAAATATATTCGCTTCCCTGGCCATATTATTTTTTATCTTTTTTTATCTTACCATAACACAATATGATGATATTAAAATAATAAATTATTGGAAAAAATACGGAGGATATTTACTCTTCCCCGTAATAATAGCGCAAAGCATCGCGGTTTATATACGTATATCAGCATACGGATTAACAGAAGCAAGATGGGCTTCGATTTTAGCCACTTTTATCGGAATTATATTTATTATTTTAACTCTTATAAAAGAAGGTAAATATATAAAATTATCAATTGCTTCAATTATTATAATTACACTTATATCAACACTAACTCCTCTGAATATACTTGATATACCGGTTTATCAGCAAATATACCGTTTAGAAAATATATTAGAGAAAAACAATATGTTTGAAAACAAAAAAATTATACCCAAATCCGATCTTGCACAGGAAGATAAAGCTGATATAACAAATATTTATAATTATTTATGTACAAAAGACAAAAGACCGGATTATATAAATGATAATAAATTTATTGATATTTTTGGTTTCGAAGCATATTACAATACCGGAGAAAATCATAATTACAGCGATTTTTATTCCGGCAACACAGTTTATAATTCAGTTGATTTGTCCGGATACAACAAATATTTTTATATATACGAAAATAATTATATAAACAACGGAAAATCGTTTGACAAAATAATTATTACTATCGATAATGAAGAATATGATATTACATCATATATAGAAAATTTCAGTTTATTAAAAGAAACTCCCAGCGATTTATCCTTTTTTATAAATGATAATATAAAAGTTTTTATAACAAATTATAACGTTGAAAAAATATATGCAAATAACGGATACGGCTATTATGTTATAGAAGGATTTGCTTTGATAAAATAAATAAAACTCCCGCTGTTTAATTATTTCAGCGGGAATTTTTAATTAAATCTATTTTATTTTTATCATCGGATTCTTCCATACGGACGGAGGATTATAACCTAAAAGCATTGCTGTAGTAGCCGCTATATTAGCAAGACCGTATTCTGAAGAAAAAATTATTTCATATTTATCAGAAGAGTAGTTATCATAAATAATACACGGGACCGGATTTAATGTATGACTGGTTTTAGCTTTATAATTCCCTGCTTTATCAGCTTTAGGCAATCCGGTTTTTTTATCGGTTTCATACATTTCATCAGCGTTTCCATGGTCGGCGGTTATTATAGCAGCTCCCTTGAGTTCATCAAGTACTGGAAGTATACGCGCAAGCATTAAATCCAGAGCTTCCAAACCGATTATTGTGGCATTGATATTTCCTGTATGTCCTACCATATCTCCGTTCGGAAAATTACAGCGTAAAAATTTATATTTTTTGCTCCTTAATGCAGATATTAATAAATCGGTTATTTCGGCACATTTCATCCATGGTCTCATTTCAAAAGGAACTATGTCCGATTTTATTTCATCATAAGATTCATATTCATCAGAAAATTTACCGCTTCGGTTTCCGTTCCAAAAATATGTTACATGTCCGTATTTTTGTGTTTCCGAAACCGCGTATTGATTTATTTTCGTATTCGAAAAATATTCACTCATTGTGTTAGAAATTTCGGGAGGATTAACTAAATAATGCGTTGGTATATGCAAATCTCCGTCGTATTCGAGCATTCCGGCAAAAAATATTTTTGGTACGCGTACACGGTCGAATTTATTGAATTCTTCTCCTGATTCAAACGCTTTTGAAATTTCAATAGCGCGATCTCCTCTGAAATTATAAAAAACAACGCTGTCGCCATCCAAAATTGTACCGGCAGGATTATTATTTTCATCAACTATAACAAAAGGAGATAAATCTTGATCTATAGCTTTTGTTTCAATTCTAAGCGTTTCAACAGCTTCGTGAGCGTTGTTAAATTTTCTTCCCTCTCCGATAACATGAGTCATCCAGCCTCTTTCGACCATACTCCAATCAGCTTCATAACGGTCCATAGTAATTTTCATACGTCCTCCGCCTGAAGCAATTTTAACATCGAATAAATTATCGCACATCGATGATAAAAAGTTTTCAAAAGGGTCAATATATTCGAGTGCTGAAGTTTCGCCTACATCACGTCCATCAAGCAATATATGAATTCTGACACATTTTACTCCGTCTTCTTTGCAACGGCTTATCATAGCTTTTAAATGATCTATATGCGAATGAACATTACCATCGGAAAATAATCCAATAAAATGAACTGTATTACCTTTTATAACATTTTGCCATGTTTCTGTTTTGAACATGCTACCGCTTTCAATTGATTTTGTAACAAGTTTTGCTCCCTGTGCGAAAACCTGACCCGAACCTAAAGCATTATGACCCACTTCGCTGTTTCCCATATCGTCATCGGACGGTAAACCTACAGCTTCGCCATGCGCACAAAGTTTCAACATAGGGTATTTTTTCATCAGCATATCTAATGTGGGTGTATTTGCAAGAAATACTGCGTTTCCGCTGCTTTCCGGCGCAATACCGACTCCATCCATAACGACTACAAGCAAAGGGCCTTCTACTCCGTCAAATCTATTTGATTTTTCAAGCGATAACATAAATCCTCCGTAACAATATATTTATATGTTTTATTATTTTATATATGTTAGATTATAACATAATATTGTGAATATACTGTTATGTTTATATATTTTTTTAGTTTTGTTTATATAAAATATTGTATTATTCCAGAACTTGCATTTGCTTTCCCGAGTCTGTAATTTTCATTCGTATTATTTTGTTTTTAAAATGATATACCATTTCGTCGCTGTTACCGAGTAAATGTTTAATATTATCATATACTTCGGTATCAGCCATACTTTCGCAAATAACCCATTTACCTAACCCATCTTCATAAACATCTGTTCCGCCTCCGTATTTAACCGCAAATTGAGCGGGTGCGTATTTAATCGTAGTGACTACTGTTAATCCGCGAAGCTTTACCATATTAGCAACATCGGATAAAGTACGGGAACTGATATATAATCCGCATAAAAATACCAAATCCAAAGTAGTCAAATTTTCAGCCGTTACATTTTCATCGTAAACAATAGGACTTACACAAGGAACAAAAGTATAATATTTCATACCGTTCCGATGTAATTCCGGATGATTCCATGATATAGATTTACGGTTCGTTTTATGATGGGTTATTGTATACCAAGCATCAAGCCATTCAAAGCATTCGATGTTAGGCTGTAAATTGTATGCTCCTAATAAACGCGGTTTCCACATAGAGTTTTTTTCCATATTTTGTCCGCAAAAAGTATCGTCAAATCTGATTATTGCAGTTTTAGGGGTGTAATCTGAATGAGTGTAGCTACGCGGATTATTTTTTATATAATTTTTCGCAAAGGAAGCGTAAACATCTCCGTATTCGGTAAGAGATACACCGGATTCCGTTTCATAATACAAAGAATCATTATAATTAATGTTTTCGACATACATACGGTTTACACCTAATAAATAGCCATATTCTAAATTAGCTTTCAATTCGCCAGGTGAATGGCCCGGATAATCATTGCAATACCATAAATCAAGACAAGTCCAAAGAGGCTTATTATATTGACGCGCAGCTCCCATAGCGAGAGAAGCCCAAATCGGAGCTATACTTTCTTTTAGCTGTTTGTAAACAGGAGTAAAACCGGCACGAGCAAAAGCATGGAACAAAACCGGCCAAACATGCTCTGTATAAATTTCAGGCACACCGGAAGCAATATATTCACCTGTCAATTTTCCTCCGTATTCAATTATACTGTCCTGTGCATCACGGAAAGTTTTACCGGTTGTTTCTGATAAAAACGGTAAATCAATTTTTTTATAATCTACAAAAACCCAGCTTCGGTTTATTTGCATATGTTCAGCTTCATCATAACAAACACCCATAAATGAAGGAGATTTTACATATTCGTTTAATACTTCTTGCCGAAACCGAAAACAATGGCTTCCGTCTCCGTTGTTTGACCAATCAAAACCGTCCGCATCAATAACAGCGGGAACCCAATTTGATATTTCATTATTATATATTAGATATAAATTTGATTCTTCAAATTCTTTTGTTATTTTACGAGCTTTTTCAATTTCATAATTCAATGTTCCGCGAGGTGTATCATGCCAAACCATAAATTGATAACCTAATGCTTCCGCCGCTTTAGTATTGTGAAAAACACCATCTTTTAATATATCACCAGCATTGTCAACACCGATATAAAATTTATTCAGATCCATTCTTTCCATAAATTAACCTCTTTATTATGTTAATAAAATTATATTATAAATAAATATTGAAATAAAATAACATTTAATATATAATCAGTTGGAATTATTATTTTATAATAGAGTATATCATATCAAGCGTGCTTTCCACAAGTAAATTTCCGCCTTCATGTCCGGTAATACCGCTCGATACATATGCACTGTAATGTCCGCCCTGCTCCGCTTCCTCTGTCGGGAGATATCCTCCGCTTCCGCTTGCCAATTGAATTAAAAATGTTTGTTCAGCGCTGCTTCTTGCTTTTATAATGTTACCGTAATTTAAAAATAATTCAAACGGATTTGTCGCAAAAGCTATATTATCTAATGAAAAAACGTGTATTATATTTTTGTAAAGCGTGTTTTTTTGTTGATATTCATATCTTGCAACAGTTCCGCAGCATAAATGAAGTCTTGCTCTGTCTGCGTATGTGATACCATTATCAGGTTTTACAAAACTCTCCAATTCGTTTAAAGCTTTTTGGTAATCAGTAATAGTTACTCTCCTCAGCGGGAACGATAATTCCTTTGATACATATTTAAATTCCGCTTCATTTTTTAGATTTTCTGATTCAGGAAAAGCTTCTTCAATAGCATCAGCTATTCGTTTCCCTAAAACCCAGGATCCTTTTATATCAAACATTGAAAAGTCAGCAGCTCTTTTTGTTGGATTTATTCTTGTTATATTCGGATCACCTGTCGGAGTTTCAGGTTCTACCCAGCGTATCATATCACGCGGAGACTGATCGCCTGCCGAGCCGCATAACCCCAATATAAATAAATCTTCGCCAAATTTTTCACGCAGCAAAATTCTGACTTTCCCCCAATAGTCCGATGATACAAAATAACGGTGTTCCAATACTTGTGACGGGCAAGCGATATTTACAATAACTCCGTTTATTTTTTTATTTTCATCAAAAACATAAAGCAATTCGATTCCGCTGTCAGAGGAACCTTCAAGTTTTATAAAATTCGCGCTTTCGCTGTCTCCGTACATTTTTGCTGTTGTATCATCGTATACAACTCTTCTGCAATGACCGACAACAGCTCTTCCGAAACCGCTTGCTACATATACCGGTTTCATATTTTTATATGATTCATAAATCGCATCAGCTATCCGGGAAGATAAAAATTTTTTCGCTTCCATCGGATTCATAACCGAATTATCATTTGTATCATTTTTGTCATTTGATTCACCTAAATATTTATCAAGCAGATTTAATGTTATTCCGCTGTTTTCTTCATAATATAAATATGAAGTATGGGTATGAGTCGCACATATAATAACTTTTGATGTATCAATTTCTGTATCAGATAGTAAAGAAATAACGCTATCATTCAAATCCTGCGTTATATGAACCAAATCACATGAACATAAAATAACTGTTTCATCTCCGCAGTTTATAGCCATTGAAGTAACGGTCAGCGGAGATTCTATATATTCTGAAATCCTTTCAAAAAATTGCCCTGCTAAATTTATTTTTTTTTGCGGAGTAATATCTATTTCTGCCCAACCAATTTTAATATTATCATTCATAATTAATAAAAATCCCCTTTGATTTTATAATAATTTTATAAACGGATTATATTATAAATCATAAAATAAGTCAAGCGCAAAAGAAAGTATATATAATGTTTTACGGAGTATTCATTAAATGATTAAAGACAAAGAATTTTATAAAACGATTTTTAAAATTTCACTGCCCAGCGCATTTCAAGCTTTAATTTCTTTTTTGGTTGTTATAGCTGACAATATCATGGTATCATATATCAGTAATGATGCATCGGCTCAAGCTGCGGTTTCTCAAATAAACAGCGTTACCGCATTTTTTACGGCAACAATATTAGGTTTTGTTGGAGGATCAAGCGTTTTAATATCACAATATTGGGGTAAAAAAGATACAGATACAATAAAAAAGATTTTTTCTATAATTATTGTATTTTGCTTTTGTGTATCTTTGATATTTTTATTTGCGGCTGTTTTATTTCCTGAAAATATAATAAGTTTGCTTACAAAAAAAGAAGAAACAGCAGTTATAAATTATGCCCGAGAATATTTCAGCATAATTTGTTTTTCATACATACCTTTTGCTCTAACATTTTCGCTTATCGGAATGCTTCGTTCCGTTGAAGTTGTTAAAGTGACTTTATATATCACCATTTCTTCCCTTTTTACAAACATTTTTTTAAATTATGTTTTAATATTCGGAAAATTTGGATTTCCCGTTCTCGGTGTCAAAGGTGCGGCTATTGCCACGGTTATCACCAGGGTAATCGAAATGATAATAGTATGGATATATACTTTTAAAATACAAAAAAAATTGCCGATTCATATAAAAGATTTATTATCAACTAAAAAATATTTGATAAAAGATTATATAAAATATGGTCTTCCCGTAGGTATAACAGATATGCAATGGTCGCTTATAGGTATGTTAAAAGCTTCGATAATCGGTAAAATGGGAGCAACGTTGGTTGCAGCAGCAAATATTGCGGGTTCTATGATGGAACTGGGAACAATGTTTACATTTGCTCTTGCGGGGGGAGCATGTGTTGTTGTCGGAAAAACAGTCGGGCGAGGAGATTATGAACTTGTAAAAAAATATTCAAAAACGATACAAATAATGTTTTTTATTATTGGTTTATGCATGTCCGCAATAATATTTCTAATTCACCGTCCGTTTATATCTCTTTACGGTTCGTCAAAAGATCCTGAGGTATATAATCTAAGCGTTAAATTGATTATGATAATAACTGTAACTATTATAGGAACAAGCTATCACGCAAGTTGTTTTATCGGTATAAACCGCGGTGCCGGTGACAGCCGTTTTGTCGCATTTGTCGATATGATATGCGGTTGGTTTATCGTATTGCCTTCAATGCTTTTAACAGCGTTTGTTTTTCATGCTCCGCTTGAAATTGTATTTTTCTGTACGAGAATTGATCAGTGTTTTAAATGGCTTATTGCATTCATACGTTTAAGAGGAGATAAATGGATTAACAATATAACGCGTAATAAATCCGGAGAAACGATTTTAAAAAAATAATCGTAAATTCTCAAAGTAAGATCCACAGTAGGAAGGAAGTTGATTTAAGCAAGAAAAACGAAGATAAAAAAAGGCGGCCGATAACAAAAAAAGGATAAAAAAGCCGAAAAGATGTTCAAAATATAGTCCGCAAGAGTAAAGAAGCGCATAGCAAATAAACCGAAAAACAAGGTTTTTCAGACTAAAATCCATATGAGTTGAAATTAGAGTGAGAAATTTTACAGAATATTTTTTGAATTAATTTTAGTGGTTAAAACATTAAAAGTTTCGGTGATTGAACAACTTGAGCAGCAGGAATTGATTGAATACCGAAAATTTCAGAAACATCCTTCCCGTAGGTAAACTCAAACATTTGATAAGGACTTTTACCGTTCAAGCTTTTGCGTTTAATACTATTGATATGAGAAAAAATAAGGTTTACAGTATCTTGTGTGAAGCTGTCGAAGGATTGCCCTTTTGGAACAATGTCACGGAATAATGTATGATTTTTTTCAACCCTGGGCTTCTGGCAGGATTGCATGGGGTCGCAAAAGAAAAGCTCTGTTTCAACCTCGCCGTAAAGATCAGCCATAAAAGCGGATATATCGGAAAATTCACCTCCGTTATCAGTAAGAATGAGAGGCAAAACATTACCAAAGCGCAGTCCTTCGGCAGTGAATCTCTCTTTAAGTCTGCGAATTTTTCCGCTTGCTTCAGCGGCTGTTTTGTTGTCCAGCAGCAAACCAAACATGAAATTACAAAATGTGAAATCAAATGTCATAATAACTTTTCCACCGATCCGACCGATAACAGTATCCATTTCAATCCATGATGTAATTCCGTTTTCTTCCGTGAAAGCAAGGAAATCCGCATAGGTTCGCCCTTTCCGTATGGCTTTTGGAACGCAGACCTGCTTTTGCTGTTTTCGTTGTTTGAATTTGAGAACGCGAGGAGTGTCGAATTTGGAAGCAGACAGCCAACCTCTGTGCAAATGACGGTAAACAGTCGGCAATGAAACATTCAATGAATTTGATTTTACTATGTGATAAATATGTTGTCCGTTTTTCATTGCTTCGGAAACAATTCTGTCCATTTCATAAAATTCGGCGTTATTAAGTGGAATTCCCTCACGAGCTTCGACAAGTAAAGCCTCGTACTCTTTTTGAGCTTCTTTAGCATAATACAAATGTTTTGTAAAAGCGCATTGACGCCGGTGTTTTTCGCAGCCGTTACAAACAAACGGAGCTTTGAGCAGCTTTGGGCATATTGCGTTTTCAATCGGTATTCCGTCAATGTCATAGCGTTTCACGTTAGGTGTGACTACCGTGATGTGCTTTTTTACTTCTTTGGAAATTGTTGTGGGATCTTTGTCAATCCTCGATGCAATCGCTTTGAAGCTCACTTTGCAGGCAAGGCAATTCTGAATTTCTTCGCGATCGGCTAGTGTTAAGTGCTTTCCTTTAGTTGTGTTTTTCATTTTTGACTCCAGTTTGTGTAAAATTTCTCAAACTTAAGTCTACCACATTTTCTTCTCTTGGTAACTTCCACTTCCGCGTCCACTGTGGATCTTACTTTGAGAATTTACGT
>JAVBPA010000051.1:0-5298 GCA_031549925.1 Eubacteriales bacterium | reverse complement strand
TAGCCCGCGCAAGTCCTCAAAAGCAAACAGGGTGTGCATCAAGCCAATGTCGCTATCAATATCGGGAAGGTCAAGAACTTTAAACGCTATATCAAGAGTATTAGCAAGTACAGCAGTCAAATCGGCTTTCTGCGTCCTTGCCCTAGCTTCATATTGAGCCATGCGGACATCGGCAGTCTTTTCATCAAAGCCGATGGACATACCTAAGTATTTCTGTGTCATACCGCGCAGATTGCGGAAAAACCTGATTCTTTCACCGATTACCATACAACCAGCCCCGTTTTTGTCAAATCATGGACAGTATAGCATATATGTTAAACAAATCTCAAGAAAATCCAAGCAAATTTTTTTAATGTTTTTTGATAATCATTTAGCCTAAACTAGCGGGAATGATACATTAAACGCTGTAAACCCTTGATACAAGCGGGTTTGAGAGATTGAAAGCGCTCTCGTGGCAACGTTTTGGCAACATTGACAACAACTGATTATGTTTATCCATATAGTAAAGAGCTAACTGATTTTGAATGTCAGTAAGCTCTTTTTTGTTATTCAGTATTTGAAGTGTCTAAACGCAGAGACACAAGCATTATAATCATTTGCATCAAATGTAAATACCGGACAGTTCAGCCATTCAATATTTTTGTCATTATTAAAATATGGGTGAAAGTAATTCCAATAACGCCGTATTTCTTCTTCTGCCCAGTGGTCTGAGCACCAGTCATCCCAATCTCGGCTGGGAGCACTTTGCGATGGAACTTTATTACCATACAAACGCCAGTCCTCTCCTGACCACGATTCAAGATTCATAAAACCTGATGTCCGCCATTTTTCAACATCAATAGCACCTGTTACACTGCCAATGTTTCCCCACACAAAGTTCTCTCCAAAAAAACGAGTTTTAGCAACAACAACTGTACACCAAAAATCCATGTCATCAGGACAAAGCAAAACGGGAAGGTTGCATGTTCGCTTTTCATCAAGCAATTTCCAAATATATTGTGAAATATTATCGGTTTGGTTTAACAACCAGGCGCACCATAAATTTTTATATAACAAATTACTTGTGGTTTTGCAAAGAAATTCATCGAAGGAGGTGTTATCAATGAAAACCTTTAATACATTCCGACCAAAAGAGATTACTTCTCTTGCTTCTATTTTATTCATCTTTAGCACCAATCTTTAATTTTAGGATAGTTATACCGCCAAACATCATATTCCTCTTTGGTAATCTCTTCGTTTTTGAGCTTCGCGGCTTGTTCATTCCAAACCATAAACATATCAAGCATAAAAACATAAATCATTCGCTTGGATTATCGAGCGTCAAACATATTTCACCTTCGATTTCGCTGATTTTAAAACCATAAATGTCTTAAAACGTGAAGAGCTTGTGCATGATGCCAGCATAATTGTCTATTTCAGGAACATCAAGTGCTTTCGGGTTTGCTTCCAAATAGTTGGCTAATGCGGCGGTTAAATCGGCTTTTGGTGTCCTTGTGCCGGAAATTGCGGATAAACCTGATTCTTTCACCGATTGCCATACAACCAAACCCTGTTTTTATTAAATCATAAATAGCATAGCATATATGTTTAACAAATCTCAAGGTATTCCAAGCAAATTTATTAAATGTCTTTTAAAAATCACTTAACATAAACGAGTGGAATTAATGCGAAAAACGCTGTATGTACCCTTTTGATACAGGTGAGTTTAAAAGCTTGAAACAAGTCTCATTGCAACTTTTAAAAACAATAACAAAACTGATTTAAATTATCCATAAAGTAAAGAGCTAACTGATTATAAGTGTCAGTCAGCTCTTTTTTGTTTTATGATTAAGTATTATTTCTTTAATTCCCAGAAAAGGAATAAAGGGATTCTACGCAGCCAATCCAACATTACAGTACTTTTATCAGTAACTGCATCGGGCGATGGTTCGTTCAAATCCACTATCGTTAAGCCATTTTCAACAAATGCTTTCACATAATCCTCAATTGTTCGGTGTCTCCAAACAACAAGTTCATTTGCATCTTTAGCAATAGGTTCCAATCGTTCTTTGGGGTAGAAATAGTTTGCTACTACGACTTTCCTGTCAACTCCCGTATCCTTGCGCCCAATACCATTTCCATTGACAGCGAAACAGGGATGTAATACACTTGCAAACAATTTACCGGAGGGTTTCAAAACTCTATGAATCTCTCTGATTGTACCTTCAAAATCTTCGCAATCCATTAACATCATAGAGGCAAGCACAATATCAAATGAATTATTTTCAACATCATACAAATCACAACTGTTTCGCAAGAAAAAAGTTATGTCTAAATGTTCATTTTCTGCTTCTGACTTACAATAATCTATCACTCTTTCAGCACAATCAACGGCGGTGACAATTGCGCCTTTTTTCGCCAATTCTCTCGAATAGCCGCCTTCGCCGCAACCCAAATCCAAAACCGTTTTTCCAGAAACATCTCCAAGTAATTTAAATGTAAACGGCATAATAAAATTTATTCTTTCATCGTTTGTTTGAGAAAGCCGAATCCATTCATCACTCATTTTAGTCTTATTCCATGAATCTGTTGAGCTGTCTTGTTTCATATGTTTTCCTCTTTTTCGATTTGTGAAGTATCAGTTCTTTCTTTTGTCCGTTTTGTTTTAATTTTTTACTGCCAAACATAGGTTTTCTGCTATTATATAAATATTTTTTCAAAGTCGTTATTTATAAAATTGTTTTGCAGTCAGTCGTAGTTTTCTTTTAAAAATTATTGCGGAAAAACATATGCTTACCATATGGTATAAAGCTGATTATTTTCGTCGGGTATAATTCCGTGAATATAATAATCATATCCGTAACAAACATTTTTATATTCATCATTTACAGACATATTTGCATATTCAAAATCGCCGGAAACACCGTTGTATACAATTTTTATACAAGACCGCGTTACATAAACACAAATTTCGTCTTTAGTTCCGTTAATATTTACCGCATGAAAAATAAAAGTGTATATTACGGGTTCGCCGAGAGATTCTGTTTCAATATATTCGCAATTATTTAAAATTTCAATAAAAGTGTCAAGCGGAGAAATTTTTATTTCGGGATTCATATTAGGATTTACAGGATAATATGCACCGTCTTCGATTGATATTTTAGCTTCTGTTTTGCTTTTGTCAATTAATTCCGCTGTCATACCGGAATCGGAAAAAAATTTTATTAATTCATCAAAAGTAAATCTTTCGGAATTGCTTGAAAATAAAGCTTCAGCAACAGAATTGATTTCGGTATTTGATTTTTCCGGATTTAATAAATCTGAGCTTGATAAATCTGAATTTGATTCTTCCGGATTTAATGAATCCGAATCTGATTGTTTTGAATTTGTGATTTCGGGGTTAATATTTTCTTTGCAGGAAACCAAAAGCATTAATAAAATACTGAAAATTATAAATATTCTTTTCAATTTTTGTTACCTCCTTTGTTTTACCTTAACTTTAAAATACAATTAATTTATCAAGCTTATGTTTTAGACTTAAAATTTGTAAAATAAGTTCCGCGTTTCATAATGAATATAAAATTAACGATATTTAAAGATTTATATTTTAAGACAGCGTAAAATAACGTAAGAGCAGGCAACGGAAAATGATTGCACTGCCCTAAATCCGTGAAAATAAAACTATCGAAAATATTGATACTTATGTAAAAGGATTAAAAGACGATGGATACTGCATTTTGTTTATTAATAAATGTTACACAAATGGTTTATTCACCCTAAAAGCCTGTAGGGAACGACCCCTGTGTCGTTCCAATATTCAGTTTTCAAAATGCAGTTAAAATAGAACATCGGAATCACGCTTTTCGAAAAAACATTATTATTATTAAACGATTATTCTAAAGATTGCATATATAAAACGCGGTTTCGTATTTACCAAACAATGTTTTTTCATCTTCGTAAACCGCTCTGACTTTGAACCTTTTTAAATGGCAATCAAGACGCAAGATATTAATTCCAAGTAACTTTGCCTTTTCTTTAGCGAAATCTATCAATTCTTTTGAAAAACCCTTGCCTGCATGGGTACGTTTAACCGCTATTTTATGTAAGTATAATGATTCGCCTTGAGGAATATTCGGCCAAAAAAACGGATCATGGTCAATCAAAGCCATACAAGCAACAGGAATGTTTGAATCATAAGCAATATAAAAATCGCTAATTTCAAAATGTTTCGATAAATTTGTCCATCTTACATTTGATTCTTCCCATTGATGCAATCCAGTGGAATCCATCCATTTGACAGCATTCAGTAATATATCTTCTATGATAAAAATATCATTTTCTGTGGCTTTTTTAATCACACTAAATCCCCCGTTTTTGGAACGACACAGGGGTCGTTCCCTACATTGCTGTTGCGTCCAAAATATAAAAATTTTCGCTCAACCATCCGATACAAAAGCGAGGCACATAATAATTCTACTATAATACAGTATACCATAAAAGCCGTTTTTCGTCTATGACGGTTCTTGAAACTTTTGGGGGGGCGTTTTTTATATTCAAAATTAAATTGAAAGAGAGGAAATTCTAATGGCATTATTAAAAAGAAGCTAGTCCGCGGCTCGTGGAGAACGCCTTTGAGCGCACATGAAACAGGGGGGTTCACAAAAAAGAATATCTACCGATAAACATACAAGCCGAATATTTGTTTTATCAGTCTGTAGAAGCGATATATTACGGTCTCGGTTTCATGATAGGGAAATTAATCGGGAAGCGTTTCAAGTGTCCTAAAAGTTCGTCCGCGTATTGCAAGCTATCCGGTGTTGTAGTAAATCCTTATGATACAAAAACTATACCAAAAGGTGCATTTATTACAGAATATGTACCTACCGGACATTAGGTTACTTCGGTGTAAGGCAGCAACGTTCATATTTATTATAAAAAGAGTTTAAGCGGATTATTGATTAAACTCTATAATCTTATTTTTTAAATGAAGAGATCGCAATATACCAAATAGATTTGCCGAAACCCATATGTAAAACTGTAATTGTAAATTCTTTTAATTTAATACCGGTAAAAAACTCCCGCGCCTCCGAAAGTTTTTATTTATATTGGCAAATTAGAATAAGAAACAAATCATTAATTGAAAAATAAAACTCTCCGGAACAGGCAAAAGCGTTAACGGTAATTATTCGGAATAAAAACAATAAAAAAGCAGGGTTCTTTCCGAGCATAAAAAGATCCCTGCTTTGTGATTATTTATTATAATTTTCTATTTTGCATATTTTTCAAATTCTGCGATAATTTCAATGTATCTTGCATTGC
>JAVBPA010000045.1:0-28274 GCA_031549925.1 Eubacteriales bacterium | reverse complement strand
CTAGCGGATATGATTACGGAATACGATGTTGAATGTACTAAATATGTTATAGCGACAGGTGTTGACGGAATAGCTTTCGGAGATGATTACGGAAGTGAGAGGGGAATGCTTTTAAATCCCGAAATGTGGAGAAAATTTTTTTATCCCCGTCTAAAAAAAATATTAAGTTTAGGACGCGAAGCTGATATTGATGTGTTATTCCACAGCTGCGGCAGCATATCACCTATTTTAGCAGACCTGGCAAATGCAGGAGCGAACGCAATATGGCCTCAATTACCTGCATATAACATGGAATGGCTTGCTGCTAGATGCCGTGAATTAAATTTAGCAGTTGCTATACATACGGACAGGGCAAATACAATGACATTCGGAACGCCGGATCAAGTGAGAGAACTGGTTATTAAAGAATTTGATATATTTAAAATGATGGAAGGCGGTTCATGGTTTTATATTGAAGCTGACAATGGTTTTCCCTATGAAAATTTGGAAGCTTTGGTAACAACGATAGCACAATTTAGATAAAATATATTTATTTTCTACAATAAATTTAATTATTACGACAAAAAAACCCTTGATTTATAAGGGTTTTTAGGTTTGTATCCATGATATGGAATACTTAAAAGATGGGGTGAGTAAACGGGTTCGAACCGTCGGCCTCCAGGGCCACAACCTGGCGCTCTAACCAGCTGAGCTATACCCACCATAAATTATTGGCGTACCTTGGGGGACTCGAACCCTCGACCTACTGCTTAGAAGGCAGTTGCTCTATCCGACTGAGCTAAAGGTACATAATAACAGCAGCATTCCGCATACAACGCTGTATATGATAGCATATTTTATTAACTATGTCAATAGTTATTTATTTAATATTTTTGTGAAACTTATTTGTTACGTAAAATAAATAAATCTTTTATATTTATTTTCAGTGTATAAAAAAACAGGATGATTTTTTTGACTTCATCCCGTTCTTTTATTAAATTAGTCTTCCAGCATTACTTTCGATAATTCCATCGGTTCGATGTATTTATCACCAAGATAAGCGCGCATATTTCCCGATGATATTTCGTCTATCAAAATTACTTCGTTTCCTACATAACCGAATTCGAATTTTATATCATAAAGTTCCAGTCCTTTTTTAGCAAGTACTTCGCGTACCACACCGGCAATAATTTGGGTTTGCGTTTTTATAGATTTGAACATTTCCTGCGTCATAATTCCGAGAACTTCAAGTCCTTCTGCTGTTATTAACGGATCGCCCAAAGCATCATCTTTTAGAGTACATTCGACATAAGCGGGAAGCGGAGCACCCGATTCTATATAAGAACCATATCTGCGTAAAAAGCTTCCGACTGCGCGGTAACGGCAAATTACTTCAAGTCCCTGACCGAATTTTTTTGCCGCTAGTACTTCCATTTCTGATTTATCGATATCAATGTTGATATAATGCGTTTTAATTCCGCGTGCAGCGAGTTCATCAAAGAATAATTTTGTCATTCTCAAATTTGCTTTTCCAACACCTTCGATTGATAATCCGACTGTGTTTGCACCGGGATCAAATACGCCGTTTTCACCGGTTACATCATCTTTAAATTTTAATAAATAATTTCCATTTTCAAGTTCAAATACATCTTTTGTTTTACCGGTATAAACTTTTTTCATAAATCTTTTTCTCCTTATTTATTGGCTGCCAATTCTATGGTTGTTTTTATTGCTTCCGAAGTTGATTTTGTGGGGCTAAACTCAAGTCCCACGAATTTTTCGTATCCTGCTTTATCAATAGCTGAAAATACATTTTTATAATTTATTTCACCGCTGCCGGGTTCATGGCGGCCCGGAACATCGGCAGTATGAAAATGTCCTATTTTATCGATATTTTTTGTAATGTTTGCTATCAAATTTCCGTCTGAAATTTGCTGATGATAAATATCATAGAGCAACTTAACGGCGGGAGATCCAACTTCTTCAATAATTTCAAACGATTCATATGCAGACCACAAATAATATCCGCGATGATCTGTTATTACATTGAGCGGTTCAAGCACCAGTGTTATACCCGCTTCTTCAAAATACGGAGCTGCGGCTCGCAGTGCAAGAACGATATTAGAATGTTGTTCATACCTTGTTATATCGTTTCTTTCGTTTCCGGTTGTGACTATCAAAGAAGGTGTATTCATATCGATTGCTTTTTTAATGGAAATTTTTGAAGCTTCTATAAAAGCGCTGATACCGTCTCGGTACAAAAGGCGTTTGCGGTTGAACTCTTCTTCTTCAGAAGAAACGCAAAAAGCGGATACGGTTAAATTATTTTCAAAAGCCAGCTCTTTTATTTTACCCAAATCTTTTCCGCACCATCCCCAAAATTCAACAGCGTTGAGTCCGTCTTTGGCTGCGGCTTGAAAACGGTCGTAAAAACCGTATTCTCCGTAAAGCATTTCAATGCAAGCAGATAATTTAATCATAACAATCTCCGATATAAAAAGTTTTTGAGACGCGGACAAACAAATACCGCGTCCCATATATTAAACATAATTATTATAAAATAAAAAATTAAAGCTGTATAACTTTCCCTGTATCAATGGATTCGTTTGCCGCGAGACAGAGACGGAGTGATTTTAAAGCATCGCTGTAAGGCGAACGTATTGCGCTGCCGTCGCCGGATTTTATAGCATCGATAAATGTACGGTCTTCTGTAACACCCTGATCGGCTTGGCGTACTGTTTCTTCAACAGTTTCAGCGTCACGGTATTTAACACCGCTGCGGAGTGTATATTCGATTGTGGCGTTTTTACAGTATATGTTCATACCGCTTCTCATACCGCCGCCTTGAACAGTATAGCAAGCAGTATATATGGTAGCTACAACACCGTTTTCAAATGTTATAACCGCAGAAGAATAATCTTCAACGTCATAACCGGGAACATTATATTCGCTCGAATCCGGTTCTACAATACCTTTTCCGGCTCCGCAGTAAATGCTTACAGGTTCTCCGAAAAGATAACGCGCCATATCGTATATATGTATATTTTGTTCAACTATTTGTCCGCCGGATGTTGAACGTTTTCTCCACCACCAAACACCGGGAATTCCGCCGACCCAAGCACCGGTAACAAGTCCTACTTTTTTACCCACAAGATATTCTTTCATTTTATCTGTTAGATCAAGATATCTGTCTTGGAAACCTACTGCTGTTATAAGATTTTTTTCGGCTGCGGCAGCACATATTTTTTCAGCCATAGCCATGTCAAGAGCCATAGGTTTTTCTACAAGGAAAGGTATACCGCGTTCGATAACCGCCATTTCTATATCGCCATGCGCGCAAGGTTCAACACAGATATATACTACATCGGGTTTAACTTCGTCAAGCATTTCTGTATATTTAGCGAAAGTTTTTCCTCTGCCGTACTGTTTTGCAAAATTTTCCGCTCTTTCGATAACAAGATCACAAAAACCAACCAGATCAACATCGTCAAATTGAATCAAATGACTGAAATGCCAACTTCCGATACCGCCGCAGCCGATTATAGCAACTTTTACTTTATCCATTTTGGGATATACCTCCAAAAATATTTTTTTCATTTTATCATACAAAAAAATCAATGTCAAGTATTTTAAATTTTTATACATGTATAGAAATTATAAATAACAATTATATTTTAAATTTTATATTGTTGTATAAACAGATTAAATATAAATTTACAAATAGCTATTGTAATATTATAAACATTGTAGTATAATACTTGTCCAGTAGTTATGATACGGGAGGTTTGAATTGAATTTTTCTTATTTTTTAGAATCCGGTTCCGTGGGATCCGGAACAAGCAGTCTTATTACGATAGGTATGCTTGTCGTTATGCTTGGTATTTTTTATTTCTTTATATACCGTCCTCAAAAAAAGCAGGAAAAACAAACTAATGATATGCGTAACAGCTTGCAGGTTGGGGATGAAATTACAACTACCGGGGGAATAATCGGCAAGGTTGTAAGTATTAAAGAAGAAACGGTTGTTATTGAATCAAGCGGCGAACGCACTAAAATCAGAATCCTGCGTACAGCTATCAGAAATATCGATGTAAAAGCTGAGGACGCGGAATAAATTTTATTGGACCGCATATATATTTATTAAATTATTAAATGTATAGGGTGGTTTCGATGAATATTAAGTCGTTCTTGAATGTATTAATAGCGACAGCGCTTGCTTATTTTGTAGTGTTTGTGCTGATGCTTATCGTAAATATGATATCTTTGGGTTTAACTGATCCCCAAAAGTTTTTGTCTTTGTTCGCATATTCTATATTTTTTATCGGAGCTTTAACCGCGGGCTTTTTATGTGCAAAAATGTTTATGAGATATGATGATTCCATAAACGGAATTTTGCCCGGAGCGGCGGCTGGGATAGTATATACAATATTTATTTTTTTGATTTCTTTATTATTTCAAGGCGAAAAAAGCTTCATTTTTAAAATGATATTAAATATTGTTGCGATTTTAATATCTTCTGCCGGCGGGTTTTTGGGTTCTTATAAAAAATCAAAAAAAATATCTCCTAAAAAGAACAGAGATAATATAAGAAAAAAATATTTAAATCAATTATAGTTATTTTGGAAGGAAATAAAAATGAAAAACATAAAAACGATAAATAAATCTACATATTCTAAAAAAGCAGTAGGTGCGGGCTGCGGCGAATGTCAGGCTTCCTGCCAGTCGGCATGTAAAACTTCCTGTACAGTAGCAAATCAGAAGTGCGAAAACAAATCTAAAAATACAAAAAAATAAATTCTGATATACGGCGGGAAGAAAATCCCGCTGTTTTCACGTTTTAATAAAAATTATGATACATTATTTTAAAAACAATAATTACAATATAATCCTTGACGCTCCGAGCGGGGCTGTTCACGTTGTTTCTGATATAGTATATGACTTAATAAAATATATAAATCCCCCTCTAGCTGAAAAGTGTAAAAACGAAGTTTATTCTGAATTAAAAAAGTATACAAAAGAAGAAATAGATGAAGCATATGATGAAATATATTCATTATATAAAGATGAATTGCTTTTTTCAGCCGATTGGGACGAAAACGAACAAGTTCTCGGTTATGCGAAATCTTCGAATTTAGTTAAATCAATTTGTCTGCACATTTCTCATGACTGTAATATGAGATGCAAATATTGTTTTGCTGAAAAGGGAAGTTACAACAGAGACAGAAGCTTAATGTCGTTTGAAACCGGGAAAAAAGCGATTGATTTTCTTTTGAAAAAATCCGGATATATTAAAAATCTGGAACTGGATTTCTTTGGAGGGGAACCTCTATTAAATTTTGATACTGTTAAAAAGCTTGTCGAATACGGAAGAGAAGCCGAAAAGCAATACAAAAAAAATATCCGTTTCACGATAACAACAAATGGTTCGCTGCTTGATGACGAAAGTATAAAATTTATAAACGAAAATATGTCAAACGCAGTTCTGTCAATCGACGGAAGAAAAATTATTAATGACGAAGTCCGTATATATGAAGACGGAAGCGGGTCATACGAAGATATAATTCCCAAATACAAAAAATTAATATCCGAAAGAACTTCTGATTGGTATGTCAGGGGTACATATACACAAAAAAATAAAGATTTTGCAAGTGATGTTATTCACTTAGCAGATATCGGATTTGATAATATTTCAGTAGAACCTGTTGTTTTGGATAATAACGATCCGCTTGCTTTAACTGAATCAGATCTTCCGCAATTGTTTTTGGAATACGACAAATTATCTGCCGAAATGATAAAACGTAAAAACGAAAACAAAGGCTTTACCTTTTTCCACTTTATTATTGATTTGGACGGCGGTCCCTGCGTTTATAAAAGGGTTAAAGGATGCGGTTCGGGAAGCGAATATGTCGCTGTAACACCGGAAGGAGATATATACCCCTGTCATCAGTTTGTAGGTTATCCGGAATACAAAATGGGTAATGTTTCGGAAGATGATTTTAATACAGAAATACAAAAACAATTTTCATGCTGTAACATTATGACAATGGAACATTGTAAAAAATGCTGGGCTAAATATTTTTGCGGCGGAGGATGTGCCGCTAACAGTTATAAATTCAATAAAAATACTGACGGGCAATATAAATTAGGCTGTGAGCTTGAAAAAAAACGTGTCGAGTGTGCTTTGGCGATAAAAGCCGCGGAAGCTGAAAATGAAAACTGTTAATAAAAATAAAAAGCCCCGTAAAAACGTTAAAAAAATGACTAATTTAAAAGTTTTGCGGAGCTTTTTTAAAAGCGACCGCTTCTTTGTAATTTTTTGTCAATAAAATCCATGTAATAATTCCAGTCTTCGCGTGATAAAAAATGTCCTCCCGTTCTCATGTGGAATCCGATATTTCCTCCGTGATATATATCACCCGGTAAAGGATATCTGTCTTCGGAGATCAACCCGTTATAACCGAGTTTTTCATATATTTTTGATGCGGCATAAGCTGATAAAAATTCGGAATTCGGATCAGCCCAGTTATCTTCCTGAGCTGTTCCGATTATAACATAACGCGGAGCACATGCGGCGAGTAAAAAATGCTGATCAAAAGGCATATTTTCTTCATTATCCGCATAATTCTTGTAATTTTCACAGAACCAGTATGAAAAATTTTTTGTGATATCCGATATATGTTCTCCGGTTTTGCTTCTTGTTATAGCTCCGCCCGAACAACCGGAATCGTTTGATATGACAAATTTGAATCTCTCGTCGTTTGCACCGCACCATAACGATGTTTTTCCCAGTCTTGAATGTCCTATAACGGCTGCGGCTTCGCTGTCCACATCGTTTAATGTAAGTAAATAATCAAGAGCTCTGCTTGCGGCAAAAGCCCACATTGATATTTTACCCCAATCATTACTTCTTCTGTCATACATTGAAGCAATACCAGATCTGAAGCCATCGTTTGCGTCAGAAGTTACATTGTTATAACAAAAACTTGCTAAGATATATCCTCTGTCTGTTATTTCTTCAACCGGCATATAACGGTCAGGGATTTCTTCGCGAAAAGCAATATGAAGTAATAAAGGCAATTTTTTATCGGGATTAGCTTGACGCGGACGATTTGGAATGAAAACATGAAGAGGCAATAAAAATATTGAATTCGGTATATTTATCCTTAAATTTACGGAAGTATATTCGACTTTACCGGCATAATCATTTTTATTATGCGAAGTTATTTCATATGTCACCGGAACGGATGGAGGTATATGACCGTATTCATTCCGAGATAATATTTCTATAATATCTTCTCTGTATTTTTTCCAATCATTTTCCGTTATAATTTTATCTTTTTCTTGTTCTTGATTTATTGGCTTCGGTATATTTCTTTTTACGAGTTCGTTTTCGATAAACATTACAGACCTCCGTTCTTATTTTTATATATTAATTGTCGAGTTTAGTTCCTCCGAGAAGATGGAAATGCAAATGATCTACAGTTTGTCCTCCGTCGCGACCGCAGTTTGATATTATTCTGTATCCGTTTGTGATTCCGGTTAATGCCGCTATTTTAGGTATCATTTTTATTAAATAACTTATATATTCAATATTGCCGTCGTTTATTTTATCTAATGAATCGATGTGAAACTTCGGAATACATATAATATGCACAGGGGCTTGCGGTTTTATATCATAAAAGGCTAATATATTATCATCCTCATACACTTTTTTAGAAGGTATTTTTCCTTCTTTTATAGAACAAAATAAACAATCCATATATATTTACCTCAATTTCAAGTTAATATTTTATATAAATATTATAATATGAAAATATTTCTATTTCAAGAGAAAACATAAAATTAATAAAGAATATTAATTATATCCATTGACAATAATATTTTTGATATATATAATTAAAGTATAATATCACAAAAAAAACGGAGGTTTGTATGGTAGTTACAAAAGAAACAATTATCGGCGATGTTTTAGATTATGATATAGATACCGCGGAATTTTTTCTCGAAATTGGAATGCATTGTCTTGGCTGTCCGGCTTCAAGAGGCGAATCGATAGAAGATGCTTGCATGGTTCACGGAACAGACGCTGACGAACTGGTAGATAAAATCAACGATTATTTTTCCACAAAGTAGAAGTTCAAAAAGAAGGCGGGCGTTTGTCCGCCGTTTTTTCTGAGATTTTATTAAAAATAATATATTTAAATGAATTTAAAATTAAGCCCCCGTCTCGAAGCCGTAGTTTCGTTTGTTAGGGAAAATAAAACAATAGCAGATGTAGGGTGCGATCATTGTCTTTTATCCGTTAAAATCGCAAAAGAAAAAAATCCACAAAAAATTATTGCTTCCGATATAGCTCAAGGACCGATTGCTAAAGCAAAAAAATGTGTTGATAAATATAAATTATCTGAAATAATAAATCTAAAATTGGCAAAAGGATTACTAGGACTGGAAATTGATTGCCCCGACGATATAATAATAGCGGGAATGGGCGGGGAATTAATTTGCGATATATTGTCAGGTTCGGATTATATAAAAAATCCTAATGTAAAATTAATATTGCAGCCTATGACAAAATCCGAAAGTTTACGTTATTATTTATCGCAAAACGGTTATCAGGTATTATGCGAAAAACTTGTTTATGAAAAAACAAGCGGTAAAATATATGAAATTATATACGCTTCATACAGCGGTGAAAATCAATATTATACCAAAACGGAACTTTTAATCGGAAAATATAACATTGATAACAATTCTGATAATTTACGTGAGCATGTAATTAATCATATAAAATTGCAACAGATAAAAATCAATGGGATGAAGAGAGCTTCACTTGATACATCGGAAGAAGAACGGATAAAAAATGATTTATGCGGAGTATTAGATGGTTACTGTTAAAGATTTGTATGAATACATGGAAAATAAAATTCCTTCCTCATTATCGCTCGACTGGGATAAAGACGGATTACAGTTATGTCCTGATGCAAAAAAAGAAGTAAAAAAAATTATATGTACACTCGATGTTACGCCTGCCGTATGTAATTATGCGATTGAAAATAAAACAGATGTTATTATTTCGCATCATTCTTTAATTTTTAAACCGTTATCCGAAATAACTTCGCCTAAGCTAATAGGACTTATAAAAAACGATATATCTGTTATGTCTTTTCACACAAGAATGGATATAGTAGAAAACGGAATTAATTGTAAACTTGCAAAAATATGCGGTCTCGAAAAAGTGTATAATTTTGCGGAAAATTGCGGAAGAATAGGTTATTTAAAAACCAAAACCAAATTCGAAAATTATATAGAATATATAAAAGATAAGTTAAATTGTGAAATTCTTGAATCGGTAAATTCAAACGGTTATTCGTATAAAATCGCAGTAATAAGCGGTTCGAGCGGCGACTATATAGAAGAAGCGTTAAAAAACGGAACTGATACTTTGGTAACCGGTGAAATAAAATATCATACTATGCTCGAATGCGGTGAAATGGGTTTAAATGTTATTGCCGCTGGTCATTATCACACGGAAAAACACGCAGCGGAATTATTTTGTGATATAATAAAAAAAGAATATAGTGAAATTAAAATAGAAACAATATTTATGTAAATATATGGGTTTGTTATGCGGAAAACTAAAATAATATGCACCCTCGGACCTTCCTCTGAAGATGAAAAGACTATTCGCGAAATGATTCTTCTCGGTATGGATGTAGCAAGATTTAATTTTTCACACGGTGATTATGAAAGCCATAAGAAAAAAGCTGATATCGTAAAAAAAATAAGAAACGAATTAAATCTTTACACAGCTTTACTGCTTGATACAAAAGGTCCTGAAATAAGAATAAAATGCTTTCGGAACAAAAAAGTATCAATTAAGGCAGGGCAGTTTTTTACACTGTATTTATACGATACAATAGGCGATGAAAACGGTGTTTCTATAACATATGAAAAATTATATACCGATATAAAAATCGGCGGTACAATTTTGATTGACGATGGTTTTATCGAATTAAAAATAGAAAGTTTTGACACTGAAAAAATAAAATGTATCGTTATAAACGGAGGAGAACTGAGCGATAAAAAAAGTATAAATGTTCCTGGAATAAAAATTTCTCTTCCTTTCATAAGTGAAAAAGATTTGGAAGATATAGCTTTCGGTGTCAGAGAAGATTTTGATTTTATAGCGGCTTCATTTACCCAATGCGCGGCAGATATAATTAATATGCGTCATGAATTGCAAAAATTGGGCTGTTATGACATAAGGATAATTGCTAAAATAGAAAATGCGGCAGGCGTTGAAAACATAGAAGAAATACTTGATGTTTCCGATGGTATTATGATAGCCAGAGGGGATTTGGGAGCGGAAATTCCGCTGGAAGACATACCTATTATACAAAAAAAGATAATAACCCGTTGCTATAACGACGGAAAACAAGTTATAACAGCAACACAAATGCTTGAATCAATGACCCGTCAGCCGCGTCCCACAAGAGCGGAAATAACAGATATTGCGAATGCTATATACGATGGAACAAGCGCTATCATGCTTTCCGGAGAAACAGCTTCGGGATTATATCCGCTTGAAGCGGTGAAAACAATGGCGCGTATCGCATGCCGTACCGAAAATGATATTGATTATACAAAACGGTTCTCCGAATCAAAAATAAACGGTTTTCCCAATGTTACAAATGCTATATCACATGCGACATGTATGACGGCTCAGGATTTAAAAGCCGCAGCAATAATAACAGTTACAAAATCGGGAAAAACTGCCCGTATGTTAAGTCGTTACCGTCCTCAAACTCCGATAATAGGTTGTTCTCCCGAAATAAAAAGCTGCCGTCACTTAAATTTAGCATGGGGGGTTACACCTTTATTAATTGATGAAAAACAATCGACGGACGAATTGTTCGATCACGCACTTAATGTGACCCATAAAAATAAATTAGTTGATTACGGTAATATTGTAGTTATAACAGGAGGTTTTCCTCTTGGAATATCCGGGACCACAAATATGTTAAAAGTACAGATTGTAGGAAATGTACTTGTTATCGGAACAGGGATATCTAAAAAAACAGTATGCGGAACATTATGTGTCTGTTCGAATGAAGACGAAGCTATTAATAATTTTCATAACGGAAATATATTGGTTATCCCCTCGGTTTCGCAAAAGCTGTTAAGTATATTAAAAATAGCAAGCGGTATAATATGCGAACGCGGAGGGCTTGATTCATATGCGGCTATAGCGGGTGAAATACTTGATATACCGGTGATAATAGGAGCTTCCGGAGCATCAAAAATATTGCACAGCGGGACTACGGTGACACTTGACGGCGAACGCGGAATAGTATTCAGCGGAATATTAAATTAATAATTATTTTTTATAATAAATCCGGAGAAGTATGATTTTAAAACTCGAAGAAACAAAATATGAACTTCAATTTATAAAAGAAGAGATTGAAGATTTAGGATCATCATTGAAAATTGATGAATTAAAAAGAAAAATTGCAGAACTTGAAAAACAAACAATGGCAGAAAATTTTTGGGATGATTCGGATCAATCAGGAAAAATATTTAAATCCATAAAAATTTTGAAAGATAAACTCGAATCGTATATTTCATTATGTTCACAGCTTGAAGATGTTGAGACACTTATCGAAATAGCTATCGATGAAAATGATGAGAGCGTTGTTGACGAAATTGTAAACGATGTAAAAAAATTAAAAGAAGAACAGCAAAAACAAAGAATAACTTTATTATTAACAGGCGAATATGACGCTAATAATGCGATATTGTCGTTCCATCCGGGAGCGGGCGGGACTGAAGCTCAGGATTGGGCTATGATGCTTTACCGTATGTATGTCCGTTGGGGAGAAAAACATAAATATAATGTTAAATTGCTTGATTGGCTGGACGGTGAAGAAGCCGGTTTAAAAAGCGCGGTAATTTTAATTGAAGGTATTAATGCTTACGGTTATTTAAAAAGCGAAAACGGAGTGCACAGACTAGTCAGAGTTTCTCCTTTTGACGCATCTGGTAGAAGACATACTTCTTTTGCTTCAGTTGAAGTAATGCCGGAATTTAATGATTCTGATATGAAAATAGAAATAAAAGACGAAGATCTTGAAATAACAGCTCACAGAAGCAGCGGAGCGGGCGGACAACATATAAACAAAACAGATTCAGCTATCAGAATAGTTCATATACCGACCGGAATTGTTGTCGGATGCCAAACCGAACGCAGCCAATTTCAAAATAAAGATACTGCGATGAAAATGCTTAAATCAAAATTGCTTGAAATTAAACAGCGTGAAAAATTGGAAAAAATCGAAGATATCAAAGGAATAAAAAATAATATTGAATGGGGTTCTCAAATCCGATCATATGTATTTATGCCTTATACTTTAGTAAAAGATAATAGGACAGGATGGGAAGACGGTAATCTTACCGCTGTTATGAACGGGGAAATAGACGGATTTATTAACGCTTATCTAAAATCCAATGTTGAATAAACATTTTTATATAGAAAAACTTTCAAAATAAATTTTATATAAAATTTTAAATATAATAAAACTTTTATATACAAATCTAAAAATATTAGAGTTTTTGTTATATAAAATAAAATTCTATATTAATAAATGAAGAGGAGAATTTTTATGTTAAAAACAATTAAAAAAACTAAACTTTTTGTGGGAATATCTTTAATAATTCAATCTTTTACTTTCTTTTTGTTATTTATTATATTACTGACAAAGAAAAAAAGTTTGGCTGCGGGAGCTCTTTCATTGAGTTTGATAGGAGCAGCTGTAGCGGCTTATCTTTTACTTTTGCAAAAAGCCGATGATGAAGAAAAATATCCTTTTGCTTGGCGTGACGACGATGATTTTACCTGGGATAATGAAGAATATGAAGACGATTTCGATTCAAATGATAATGACGAAACTGAAGAAGATAAAAAAACCATCGATATCCCTGTTGACGAAACGGCAGATGAAAAAGAATTTGATACTTGATTCTTGATTCTATATAATTAATTATTAAAACTTAAAATTTATTCTTTAGTTTTTTATAAAAAACAAAAATATCCGGTGTTTTCGCACCGGAGTTTTTTCATGGAAAAAATAAAATATTATATATTACAAATTTATAATTATATCATTATATTTTTAATATAATAACCGTATAAAATCATGAAAAAAAGTATTGTTCTGTCATAGCGCAGAGACAATGATATATCGGAAGATGATATTCCTGGATACGGTATGTTTCGTTTTCCGGAACGGCAATTAAGACATCGGAATATTTTTTTATTTGCCCACCTGTAGATCCGGTCATTGATATAACTTTTATTCCCATCGCTTTTGCGGTCATAGCGGCGTAAATGCAGTTTTGAGAATTTCCCGATGTTGAAATCGCAAGTAAAACATCTCCGCTTTTTCCGTAACCCAATAACTGCTGAGCATATGTAAATTGCGGTTCGGTATCATTGCTATATGCGCTTGATAAAGAATTGTGTTCACAAAGCGATATTGCCGGTAGTGCTCCTTCTAATTTTGATGCGATTAAATCTCCTTTTTCCATTTCTAATAATTTTTCTTTGAGTTCCGGTTTTATACCGCGTTTTAATCTAAAATTTTTCATCAATTCTCCGACTATATGTCCGCAATCGGAGCAGCTTCCGCCGTTTCCGCAGCATAATAATTTACCGCCGTTTGTATATGTTTCTATAATAATTTCGTATGATAATAAAATATCATTTTTTATACCACTCAAACTAGGATAATGTATAATTAATTCATTTAATAATTCCATTTTATTAGAGTTGAACCTCACAATACATGATTGATTTGCGCTGGTATGTAAATGTTATATGGATTTTATCAAATCCATCGTATATGATCGCGGGATATGAATATTCACCTGGTCCTTCCGCTAATGAAAATGCTTTTTCCCAGGTTATACCGTTATCTGACGAAATTAATAAATCCAGTGGTGTTCTTACTCCCCATACTTCTCCTACAGGATTGCATACAAGAGCCAATCTGTCCTCGGATATTTTTACAAGATCAATACCGCTGTTGTTATTCGGAAGTTTTGTAGGGTATGCAATACTCCAAGTTGCTCCGAGATCATTGCTGTCGGTGCGGTAAACAAATCCGGCAGCGCTTCTCATTAGCGCATGGACATTATTATTTCCGTTTTCCTGCCATATTGTAGGCTGGATTATTTTGGTATAAGGATCGGTTTTTATGTAGTCTGTTTTAAACCAGCTATAACCGCCGTCAAAAGATTTTTCAAATAAGCAGTCCCATCGTACGGCATCTATTGATTCGTGTGAATTAGGAGCTAATATTGATCCGTCCGATAATTTTACGGGTTTATTTTTACAGGGTCCGCGTCCTCCGATATTATCATCTTCTGTAAGTAATTTTTCATCGCTCCATGTAATACCTGAATCACTTGAACGTTTTACATATGTATTCCATTCATGTATTTTCATTGAGCGGCGATAAAATAAAGTTATATTATTCTTTTCGGAATATAAAACCGGATTCCAGCAGGGGATGTCAGTTATATTTGAAATAATATAAGGTTCCGACCACTTTCCGTTTTTATTATTTCTTTTTGCCATCCAGATTTCAACGTCTTTTTTACCTTCTCCTTCTCCCCCGAACCATGCGGATAGTATGTTTCCGTCAGGTAATAAAACAAGGGTCGAAGCGTGGCAGGAATTTATTTTACGGTTTTCTAAACTGTATATTAATTCTTTTTTTAATATTTCCATAATATTACCTTTTTTAATTATTTAATAACATGGTATATATCTTAATATAAAAAACCACAGAATAATTTTTAATAAATATATATTTCAGTATAACAGTTTACAAAATAATTGTCAATAAATATATATTTCAATACAATAATTTATAAAATATGTTTCAATAAATATATGATTTTTACAGCTGCTATTGATTTGAATTAGTAATTATATTATAATAGCCTTAATTTTATATATAAACGGAGTTGTATATGGATAATAAAAACAGAAAAAGGTATTCGTTAAACGGCAATGATTGGTTTTTTGCTTACGCGCCGAATAGCCGGGTTGTATCAGATAATCTATTATTAAATACTTCGATTGCAATAAAAGCTTCCGGTTATAAAATTGTCCCTGCCGAAGTACCCGGTAATTATGAACTTGATTTATTTAAAGCCGGTATAATCGAAGATCCTTATTACAGTACAAATGTAATAAATATGCAAAAACTTGAATGTATGCATATATTTTACTATAAAGAATTTTATTATTTTGATGATGTTGAAAATTTATTTTTATGTTTTGAAGGTATAGATACTGTCGCTGACATTTATTTAAACGGCGAACTGATCGAAAGCGTTTCCAATATGTTTATAAAACACGAAATAAAAATAAAAGCTTTGATAAATTGTGTAAACGATATAGTTGTGCATATTAAACCGGCGGTAATTGAAGCTAGAAAACTTCCGGTTCCTCCTATATCGAATTCTTTAAAATATAATTATGATTCTTTATATATCCGCAAAGCCGGTTCTATGTTCGGATGGGATATTATGCCCCGTATTGTTTCAGGCGGAATATGGAGAGATGTTTATTTTGAAAACGTCCTGATGACAAAATAAATGATGTTTTTGCTTATACCTTAAATATAAACCGGAATGAAAAAAACGCTAAAATTTGCTTTCATTATAATTTAGATATAACAGGTGATTACATCGGTTCGTATTCAATTAAGGTTTACGGTAAAAATGGAGACAGCAGTTTTTATTCGCAAAACAGATTATGGTTTAACAGCGGAAAAATACACGCTTATATAAGTAATTGTAATTATTGGTGGCCGAAAAACTACGGGCAGCCTGATTTGTATGAAACGGTTTTTGAGTTATACAAAAATGATATTTTGGTCGATAAATTCGAATTTAAATTCGGAGTAAGAATAGTTGAACTCGACAGAACATCTACAACCGATATCAATGGCAGCGGTGAATTTTGTATTAAAATAAACAATCAAAAGATATTCGCAATGGGGAGCAATTGGGTTCCGGTTGACGCGTTCCATTCGAATGATGTAAAACGCTTGCCTGATATACTTCCGATGCTTTGTGATTTAAATTGTAATATTGTCAGATGCTGGGGCGGAAATGTATATGAGCATGAAAATTTTTATGATTTCTGTGATGAAAACGGTATAATGATATGGCAGGATTTTGCTATGGGATGTGCTGCTTATCCGCAGGAACAAAAATTTTTGGATATGCTGGAACCCGAAATAATCAATATAATACAAAAATACCGCAACCACGCTTCACTGGTTATTTGGGCAGGCGATAACGAATGTGATTATTCATTTATCAGTTGGGGAGGTATAAAACTTGATCCGAATAATAACATTATAACACGCGGATTGATACCTAAGCTTTTGAACGCGCATGATTTTACCCGTCCTTATTTACCTTCATCTCCATATATTGACCATGAAGCGTTTTTGAACGGTGAAAATATATCTGAAGATCATTTATGGGGTCCCCGCGATTATTTTAAAGGTGATTATTATAAAAATACCGTTTGCCATTTTGCCTCCGAAACCGGTTATCACGGTTGTCCTTCTCCGAATTCGCTTGAAAAATATATATCAAAAGAAAATTTATGGCCGTGGTATGACAGCGATAAAAAACGCGCAAACGATGATTGGCTGGCACACGCAACTTCAATGGAATTGTCGGATGAAGCATCATATTTATACAGAATTGGATTGATGAGCGATCAAGTAAAAACATTGTTCGGGCATAACTTTGATAATTTAGATGATTTTTCTCTCGCAAGTCAAATATCACAAGCGGAAGCCAAAAAATATTTTATCGAACGTTTTCGTTTATCAAAATGGCGCAGAACGGGGATAATTTGGTGGAATTTAATAGACGGGTGGCCTCAGATATCCGATGCGGTCGTTGATTATTATTACGACAAAAAGCTTGCTTATTATTATATAAAACGTTCGCAAAATCCGTTTTGTATAATGTGTGACGAAAATGATACTGAAATGAAGGTATACGCTGTAAACGACACAAGAGAAGAAGCTTGCGTAAAATATAAAATTACGAACCAAATGAACGGTAATATAATTGTCTGCGATGAAATTAAAATAAAATCCGATATAAGCGAATGTATTTATATTCACAAAAAAACAAAAGACGAAAAAATGTTTTATTTAATTGAATGGCAATATCCGGACGGAACAAAATATAAAAATCATTTTATGACTAATATTATAAACATTAATTTTAAAGAATATAAAGAAATAATAAACAGAAATGGATTAGGTAAATAAAATGTATTGTATCGGAATTGATATCGGAGGGACAAAATGCGCTGTCAGTTTGGCTGATATAAACGGTAGTAATTTAAAAATATTAAAAAAGCAGCAGATTTCTACGGAATCGGGTATAAGACAACCTCAAAGTATATTAAATGAATTGCTAGGAATAATAAATATAATATTGCATGAATTTAAAATTACCAATTCTGAAATACACGGAATAGGAATAAGCTGCGGCAGTCCGCTTGATTCAAAACGCGGAATAATATTATCTCCTCCGAATTTAAAAGGCTGGGATAATATAAAAATTGTAGATTTTTTCGAAAAAAATATCGGTATCAAAACCAAATTACAAAATGATGCTAATGCATGTGCTGTAGCTGAATGGAAATTCGGAGCAGGACGCGGATATAACAATTTAATTTTTATAACGTTCGGAACGGGTTTTGGTTCAGGATTGATACTAAACGGTTGTTTGTATTCCGGAGCTACTGATAATGCGGGTGAAATCGGTCATGTACGTTTAACAGAGGACGGACCTGTCGGTTATAATAAAAACGGTTCAGTCGAAGGATGGTGCAGCGGTGGAGGAATTGCTCAGGTAGGATGTTCGTTTGTCGAATCGGAATTAGCTCAGGGTGTCTCTCCAAATTTATTAAAAAAAGCCGGATCAATTGATAAAATTACGGCAAAACTCATCGCTGATATGGCAATAAATGAAAATGATGATTTATGTATAGCAATATATAACACATGTGCCGAAAAAATCGGAGCAGCTCTTAGTATTATGATAGATATAATTGATCCGGAAGTTATTATTATGGGAGGAATATACATGAGAAGCTCTTCTCTCGTCGAACCCATTATAAGCAAAATAATAAAAAAAGAAACACTTGTACAATGTCCGATTATTCCTGCGGCACTCGGAGAAAATATAGGAGATTATGCAGCCGCGGCTCTTGCGGCTTCGATATAACATATGAATTTTTCAAAAATATCAAGATTGATTTCCGCCGACGGAACAATTCGCTTAATTATAGTTAATACAACTCAGATAGTAAAAACCGCTCGTACCATTCATTCTATGTCAAAAACAATGACAGCAGTTCTCGGAAGATGTTTAACAGCCGCTTCTCTTATCGGAGTATTGCAAAAAGATAAAAACGAAACGATTACATTAAAAATATCAGGAAACGGTCCTGCCGGAACTATAGTATGTATCAGCGATTATATGGGAAATGTCAGAGGTTATGCCGATAATTATGATGCGGAATTATTACCTAATATAAACGGAAAATTAGATGTAGGAGGAGCGGTAGGGAAGGGAATATTGAGTATAATACGCGATACCGGCGAGGGTGAACCTCATATAGGAATATCTAGTATTGTGAGCGGAGAAATAGCAGAGGATATAACCGAATATTTTGCTTCAAGCGAACAAACTCCAACGGTTTGTTCTCTGGGTGTTTTGTGCGAAAAAAATTTTGATTGCCGTGCTGCGGGTGGATTTTTATTGCAGCTTTTACCCGGTTATGATGAAAATATGATTTCGGTATTGGAAGATAATATTTCAAAACTAGATTCTATTTCTTCTCAAATTGATAAAGGTTATAACGCAAAGCAAATCGCTGATGAGATTTTAAATGGGATAAAATACGAAATGTTTGATGAAACGGATATCGAATATTTATGTCCATGTACAAGGGATGTGTATGCACGCGCAATAATGAGCTTGGGTGAAAATGAACTTCGTAAATTATATCATGAAAACGAACCTGTGCAAACAAGATGTTTATATTGCGGGAAAACAAACATATTTTCACTTGATGAAATTATTGATATGATAAAAGCGTTACAATAAAAATATAAAAAAGGGAAACTCTATGTTTCCCGGTGGTTTTTAAGTAAATATTTTTTTTGACTTTTTTATGAATTTGTTTTAATATTTTTTTTGCATAAATTTTTTGAATAAATATATTTTATTTTTGAATTTGGCTTTTATTGTGCGACTGCTTCTTTAATTTTTTCAAAAAATTCTTCTTTTGTATCGCATGAAACAAATTCTCCGTTTAAAAATCCGTAAAATTTGCCTTCAAGTTCCGGGCATTTGCTGATACATTTGCCGATACATCCGGTTGTGTAATCTTTCGTTTTTACTTTGCCTTTTAATTCAGTTACATCAAAACCGGAACATTTTTTACATACGCGGACTTTTTTCATTTCTGCCATATTAATATCTCCTTGTTTTTAATGGTGAAATTATTTTACACCGTATAAATTAATACTGTAAAAACAAACGGTTAATAAAATGTAAATGTGTGAATTGTAAATTCACCATAAAAACCGAAATAATTATATAAAATCAATTATGATACTTATATATTCTATTTTTTGATATTTTATGAAAATCATTTTTTGCTTTTTAATTAATGTGCTGTAAAATAAATAATAACAAAAATATTTCAAATTTTATAACCACAAAAATCAATAGATTTATGGAAATATACTATATTTTATGTGAGATATTAATTTTATACATTACACCATATAATAATAACAAATCAATAAAATTATATAAAAAATAAACGTATTTTTATATTATTTCAACACTCTTCATAATTTGTGCTGTTGTAGGTTTATCTCTTGAATCCGTTTTGACCCCTGCGATAGCGTCCACTACTTCTATACCTTCAACAACATATCCGAAAGCGGCGTATTGACCGTCTAAAAAAGTTCCGTCTTCATGCATTATAAAGAATTGTGAACTTGCGGAATTAAAGTTTTGAGATCTTGCCATCGATATTACTCCGCGTTTATGAGAAATCGGATTATCGAAACCGTTAACTTTAAATTCACCGATAATATTTTCTTTTGCCCCGCCCATTCCGGTTCCCTGAGGGTCTCCTCCTTGTATCATAAAACCGGATATAACGCGGTGGAAAGTAAGTCCGTTATAAAAACCTTCTTTAACAAGTTTTTCAAAATTTGCAGCTGTTTTCGGTGCCGCATTAAAATCAAGTTCGATTTTTATTACAGATCCGTTCTGCATTTCGATTTTTATCAAAATATATTTCTCCTTTGTAATTAATAAATTTATTATAAAATATTAATGTAATATTGTCAACAATTACCTTGATGTAATTTTGATTTAATATAAATGATATACAGATATGAAAAAAATTATAATCGCTCCCGATTCTTTTAAAGGCACTCTTTCTTCATTTTCAGTTGCTGAAATAATTAAAAAAGCTGTTTGCGATAATTTATTGGATACGGAAATAATATGCGTTCCTATAGCCGACGGAGGAGAAGGAACAATAGAAGCTTTCGGAGCAAAAAAAATTGATTCTGTTGTCTCCGGTCCTCATTTTGATAAAATAAATTCTTATTACGGTATTTTAGATAATACTGCAATTATTGAAATTGCCGCTTGTGCAGGGCTTGCAATAGCAGGTGAAAGAAAGGATCCATCTGTTACCACATCATACGGAGCGGGAGAATTAATTTTATATGCTCTCGATAGAGGTTATAATAAAATTATATTGGCTCTTGGAGGCAGCTGTACAAATGATTGCGGATGCGGTATAGCTTCCGCTTTGGGTGTTAAATTTTATAATAAAAATAATCAAATATTTATTCCCACAGGTAAAACTTTATCCGAAATAAAAGAAATAGATATGAAGGATATAGACAAACGGATAAAAAACACCGATATTTCTGTTATGTGCGATGTTGTAAATCCGTTATACGGCGAAAACGGAGCAGCTTATGTATTTGCTCCTCAAAAAGGCGCGGATGAAGAAATGGTTGCGGAACTTGACAGGGGGCTTCGTCATGTTTGTGATAAAATTAAAGAATTTATAGGCTTGGATTTATCAGAAATTAAAGGAGGAGGAGCTGCCGGAGGAATCGGAGCGGGAGCTGTAGCTTTTCTTGGCGGAAAATTAATCCGGGGAATTGATATAATGTTAGAAACAGTCGATTTTAAAAATAAAATAAAAGGTGCGGATTTAATTATAACCGGGGAAGGGAAATTTGATAGTCAAAGTCTATCGGGAAAAGCTGTATATGGTATTGCGGATTTAGCTCAAAAAAATAATATTCCGTGCGTAGTTATTTGCGGATCAGCCGGAGACGATATAATTGATACTGATATGGGAAGCTATGGAATCACATCGGTATTTTCGATACAAAGAGAACCTTTGGAATTTAAGGAAGCAGTATTAAAAACAGAAAAAAATCTTTATTATTTAATAAAAAACATAATAAAATTATATTATTCCAATAATTATAACAAATAATTTCATTGACATATTATTAAAAAAAACATATAATTCTTCTGTTTGATTATTTTTATAAATAATATTTACAGCGGAACGAAATAAAAATCAATTCAAAAAAGCTTTTATATATACGTTTGCTACCTGATAAAAATAAAAAAATTATTAGTTTTTCAAACGTTATGTTTTTATTTTGCATTACTGTAACCATTATATATTTAGTATTTAATAGAGGAATAATATGAGTTTTATTCTTGGAATCGATACCGGCGGAACATTTACCGACGCGGTTATATATGACACGGCAGAAAAAAAAGTTATCAGCAAAAAAAAAGTACTTACCACAAACTATGATTTAACCGTTTGTATTTCGCAGGTTGTTTCCGAGCTTGCACAAGAAAAATTAAAACAAATTTCATCGGTTTCACTTTCGACTACTTTAGCCACTAATGCTTGTATTGAAGGCATAGGTGCGAAAGCAAAATTAATAATTATCGGCGGAGATAAAAAAATAATATCCGAAAGATATAAAGAATTTAATTTGCCTGAACCCGATGATATAATTTTTATAGAAGGAAAGATAAATTTAAACGGAGAAGCTGAACAAATTCCGGATTGGCAGCAGGTAAAAAACATTTTATGTCATGAAATAAAAACAAATAATAATTTCGCTATTGCGGGAATGTTAGCTTCGAGGAATCCGATTTTTGAATATACAGTGCGTGATATGTTATTAACACTTGGATGTACGGCAGTATGCAGCACATCTCTTGCGGAAAACGAACTGAATTATTTAAAAAGAGCATCTTCAACTTATTTAAACGCTCAGCTCATACCCCTCGTCCAATATTTTATTAATTCAGTAAAAAAATCTCTTGACAAAATCGGAATTTCCGTACCTATTCATATTGTTCGAAGCGACGGAGGTTTGATGAATACCTCATACGCCAAATTATATCCGGTTGAAACATTGCTCAGCGGTCCTGCTGCTTCTTGTTTGGGAGCGGCGCATTTAACAGGTTATAAAAATGCTGTGATATGTGACATAGGCGGTACTACTTGTGATTTGGCAATTATACGAGGAGGAGTTCCGGTATACGGAGCAGGCGGTATTAAAATTAATACATGGCAAACCACTGTAGAAGCTGTAAAGGTCAATACCTTCGGTTTAGGCGGTGACAGCCGTATAACTCTTGACGGCAATGCTTCTCTTGTTATCGGCCCGGGACGTGTCATTCCGTTATGTGTTTTAGCTGCTGATTATCCCGATATTGTTGATGATATAAAACGCATGGCAGATCATAAATATCAAGGGTTAGCCAGAAAATATGAATTTTTTAAATTTGTTAAAGAACCCGATGAAAACGAAAAATTATCAAACCGTGATTTAAAAATAATAAATTTGCTAAAAAATCATCCCATGGCTGCTGATATACTTGCCGAATCTGTAGGAGTTGATATATTTGCATTAAAAACCGAACATCTGGAAAAAAGAGGTTATATTATACGTTCAGGATTTACTCCGACTGACATTATGCATATAACCGGCGATTTTAAACAATATAACGAAATGGCTTCAATTGAAGCTGCGGTTTATTTTACAAGGATACTCAATTGCAAGATTGATAAATTATGCGAAATGATAATTGATTTAGCTTCAAAAATGCTTTATTCCGGTATTGTAAAACTGATGATGGGTGAAGCATACCCCAATTTATCAAATGATATAAATTATTATGATAAATTGATAGAAGCATCATATGAAAAACATGATAACGGATTTTTTTACAATAATAACAAATTGGAAGTTCCGATTGTTGGAGTTGGAGCTCCGACGCATATATTTTTATATAAAACTGCTGATAAATTAAATTGTAAAGCTGTTATAACGGATAATTCAAGTGTTGCAAACGCTGTTGGTGCGGCTATAAGCTGTATATCCGTTATTCGTTCGCTTGAAATAAGACCTTCTTATTCGGCAGCCGGATTGGATGGTTATTATATTTTAGGTTTACCTGAAAACCCGTATTTTACTTCTAAGACAAGGGCAATAGAAAAGGCAAAAGAAGAAATCCAAAAAATTGCAATAACAGAAGCAAAAGACAGAGGGTTGATAGGAGAAGCAGAAATTAAAATTACAATTGATGATAATGATAGTATTGCCGTAACAGATGCGGGAATTTTAAAGGTTGAATTGGGAACAGTTGTAAGAGCAGAAATAATTAATAATATAATATAAAAAAGGCGGTAGTATTAATGGAACTGTTAAAAAGGTATCAAAACGCTGTCGATAAATTATTGGAAAAAGTACGGGTTACTCAAGACGAAAATATTAAAAAAGCCGGAGAATTAGTTGCTGGAACAGTTGAGAGAGGCGGCAAAGTTTATTTTTCAAACATATGCCATTTTATAGAAAGAGATGTAATTTACCGCGGCGGAGGTCCAATTTTTTATAAATTATACGAACCTGATAAAACGGAATTAAAAAAAGGTGATTTGCTTTTCGTCAGTTCTGTTTCGGGAAGAACATTAAGCGTTGTTGAGCTTACATATAAATGTGTTGAGGAAGGAATTAATGTTATAGCTTTTACAAGCATGGAATACGCCGTGCAGGTAGATCCGGTTCATCAATCAGGTAAAAAATTATATGAAATTGCAACGCTTGCAATTGATAACTGCGCTCCCGCTGCCGAAGCGATGCTTGATGTTGAAGGTATAGAAGCAAAATTTGCTGCCGCTTCCGGTATAGCTTCAGATTATATTTTATGGAGTATTACTTCCGTTGCCGTGGAAATTATGGTCTCTCATAATATAATTCCGGGAATATTAAAAAGCGCGAATTTTCCCGGAGGAAACGATTATAACAAAAATATTATAGAACCTCATTACGAGGAATACGGCTGGTAATATAAAAACATTTTATACAAATAAAAAGAACATTTTTATCTAATGTTCTTTTTTTATTATTATTTTATAATTTATTAATTAGCAGATTTGATAATTGTTAATATATTGTAATTATTTTCATAAGTATATAAAACTTCATCCATGCTTTTTTTAACCATATAAATTCCAAGACCTCCTATTTTCCTGCTGTCAATATCAGTTTTTATAATAGGATCCTCTTTTTCTACAGGATTATATGGTATTCCGTTATCTATAAATATTATTTTAATAATATTTGTTTCGGGATTATAACTATATTTAATAACGGCTTTTCCGTTTTCAGTATCAGGATAGGCATAATGGGCTATGTTGACAAAAATTTCTTCGATGGCTATATTCAATTGGATCATTATTTTTTTATTTATATCGTAATCGCTTAAATAGCTTTCGATTGCATACAAAACTTCATCCAGATATTCTGTTTTAGCTGGAATTGTCAAATTATTTTCTACTTCAGTATCAAAAAATTTTTCATCATCCATATATATTATCCATTCTATAAACAACTTTTTATCATCAATACAAGCATAGTAATATCGTCAAACTGAGGTGCTTTCATAACAAAGTTATCGATATCATTTTTTACGGCAAATAATAATTTTTCAGCGTTCAAATCATAGTTTATGTCTAATATTTTGTTAAGTCTTTCTTCTCCGTATAAATTGTTTTGCGAATCTGTAGCTTCTGTAACCCCATCGGTATATAAATATAAAATATCACCCGGAGATAATTTAATTTCATATTCCTTATATTTTGTTATATCAATTCCGGCTAATACAAAACCGCTCAGCGATTTTAAAAAGATAAACTTATTATCAGCTTTTTTTATCATAGGAGGATTATGCCCCGCATTAACATATTTTAAAACTCCGGATTTTAAATTATATATACCCATCCATGAAGTGACGAACATTTCAGCTTCATTATTTTCGCAAAGCTGTGCGTTTACTAAATTAAATATTTCTGAAGGAGATTTTCCGGATTGTGCATGATTTTTTATCAGAGTTTTAGTGATCACCATAAATAACGCGGCAGGAACTCCTTTACCGGAAACATCTGCAATTATTATTGCTAAATTATCATCATCGATTAAAAAGAAATCATAAAAATCACCGCCTACTTCTTTAGCGGGCGTCATTGTTGCGTATATATCAAATTCGGCGTAATCCGGAAAAGCGGGGAATATACATGGAAGCATTGATGCCTGTATGGTTTTTGCAACGTTAAGCTCCGCTCCGATTCTTTCTTTCTCCGCGGTAACAACGGTTATATGTTCAATATAATTATTTATATCTTTTTCCATTGTTTTTACGGATTCTGCAAGGTTTTGTATTTCGTCTCCCGTTTTAATATCAAGCTGTGAAATAGTTGAAGTATTGCTGCCTTTTTCGGAAATAAATCTTGTCGCAGCTCTTGATAACTGATTTATAGGTTTAACCACAAAATTACCGAAAAACAATATCAGTATTACAGTTGCTATGATTGTTGCAATAACCATAATAAATATGACATTGTACAAATATTCCTGACGGTCATTCATAACATCGTCCATAGAAAGGTCGACTCCTACCATGGCGGTTACTTCGCCTTTGGAATTAAAAATTGGTTCAAGAGCTGTAACCAGCCATCCGAAATCTTCCGTGTTCGAAATAAATGAAGGAATACCTTTTTCCAAAGAGGACATGTATTGCAAAACTCCCGGTTGTATCGGATATACTTCACCTAATTCGCAGGCAAATTCACTGGTATCAGCGTCCATTATATACGTTGCGTTTTCGCCGCGTAATTCTTCTATGTATAAATAAAGGCAATCGTTGTTTTCTTTTATTTCAAAAAGAATATTTAACATACGGTAATATTCTTCGTCTTTTTCCATTGTATCAAGATAATTTAAAATTATATCACCGTTCATTTGCGTAGCGGCTGTTTTCGCTATATTTGAAGAAAGCATTTTGTAATGATTATCCATGGTGCTTGAATATATCTGATAACTGATATATATAGCGATTGAAGCAAGCAAAAACGCTATTAAAACAATAACAATAGTGATTTTTACGTTTAATTTAAGTTTTATCATAAAATATTTCCTATAATTATACTAGCATTAAATTTATCCAGCCTTCATTCCGCGAATTTGTTTTGGTATAAGAAGGACATTCCACATCGTAAGATAATGGAGGTGTTTTTTCAGAAAGCGGTAAAGTTTCCAAACCAAATGATAATGCGGAAACAATGATTTCACCACGGAAATTATCTGTTACCGGAGAAGTAAATTCTATTTTTGAAGCGTTATAATAATTGCATAAACTATACGATATGTTTTCTACCTGCTTATAATTTAAAGTCGTTTCATCGATATATAAAATATTGTTTTTCACTCTTCCGAACAAAATATAATAAATTCCGCAATATTTTATTTTATCGCAAATACCTTCACAAAATATATTTTCAGTTAAAGCGTAATTAATTGCTTCTTTGTTCCATAATACTGTTTCCGGAGCTGTGAAATAATTATTTCTCATTGTTTCGTATTCGATGGAATCAATATTTTTGTATATTGTAATTTCTTCTCTTTTTTCGTTAGCGGGTATTATTAAAGTTTTTTTTGAAAAATACGTTTTTTTAAATCCCTTAATTAAGTAAAAATCTAATAATTGCTGGGTATGCCTCAAAACGACGGCTGTTTTAGTATTGAAATATTGCTGCCTCAGCCAATCTACGATAGCGGTATAATATCCTTTTCCTCTGCTTTCGGATTTTACTCCTCCGGCATAAGCGTAAATAACTTTTTGTTTTGATCCGATTATCTTACAAGGGAGCAAATATATAACACCTTCAACAATACCGGAATTATCTGTCAATACTAGGGTTTCATCCGGACAAAAACGATTTTTCATAAACAAATTTATATATTCATCGGTATCGTGAAAACATTCTTTCCATATCTCAGATAAACGCGGAATCATATCATATGAAGCATTTTTTAATATCATAACAGTTATAATTTGCAAACAAATGATTAAACAAGAACAGTCAGTGTGTTAAATCCCTGATATCTTCTGTAAAACATTTGTTTTACATTCTTTTTTATCATCAAAATACCGATGCTGTCAAGATCATTATCTAAATTTTTATCAATTTTAAATGTTTTCATATCAAAAGGATTAAATTTAGTAGCATTGTCCCGTATGTGCAGTTCAAAACTGCCGTCTTCGTTCGCGATTAAAGTAATTTCTATATAATTGTCCTTAAGATTCGTAAAGCCGTTGTTTATGATAGCTTGGCAAATTTCTTCAACAGTTAATATAACATAGTATTGCTGCTGCGGACTTGCTTCCCATTTTTCGCAAAATTCTTCTGTTTGGGAAGTTAGCACTGAAAAATCATCAATTTTATCATCAATAGTCTTATTGTATATCCTTTCCTTATTAAACTTTTCTGATTTTTTATTTTTATTTGATATGGTTTTTATGAACAGCCAAGTTATAAGAGTAATAAATTCAGTTGCGAAAAATGTTATGAAAAAATAATTTATACCCAATATTCCGAAAACAAAACTGAATAATATATAATATATTGATGTTCGCATTATTATTATTAAAAAAGCAAGTTTTTCTCTTTCAACTGATTGATAAAAATATGTATAGATAATAGATATTCCGGCAAGCAGGGAAGCAGGGCAATATAATCTCAGAGCGTTTATTCCTATCGA
>JAVBPA010000015.1:0-12073 GCA_031549925.1 Eubacteriales bacterium | reverse complement strand
GGGGACGCGCGGCTTTTTAGCGAAAAAGCCAGGCAAAAAGTCTTTGAATAAGAGGGATAATTTATGGTTTCCCCAATCCGGATAATCTGCAAACCGGCGGGCGAACGAGGATGTTCGCCCCTACGAAATGGGAATTTGAGTTTTCCCAACGTAGGAGCGATCATCTCGCAGGAATGGAGCGTCCCCGGTCACCCGTGGATTAGCAAATACCCGCAATGAGGCAGCAAAAATAATCCCCCATCTTCAAAGGTTTTTTGCCAGGCTTTTTTGCAAAAAAGCCGCGCGTCCGCGCGTCCGCGCGTCCCCGCGTCCACATATATGTTCGAAATATCGGATAATGTTTGGGTGAAAAATTTGTTTTGTTTGATTCCAAGCTATGCAATAATTTAATACGGATTTGACGGATTCATTTCCCATGCTTCCGCAGATACATTGAGAGAACCGTTTTCCGTATAAACTTGCACACCTGTACAATCGTTTTTATCGGGATATACTCTTCTCGCTATCGCTTGTCTGTTATTTGCGAAAACCTCTATTACCGGTTTGTCAATGAATATCCTAAGCTCTAATTTTTCTCCTTCATTCAACGCAAACGGAAGAAATTCCGCGTTTCTGCATCCGTAAATACCGCTTTTTGACGTATCTAGAACTAAAATCGATTCTTCCGCATCATAATATATATCGGTTTTTACTTCGCCGTCAGGTGAACGGCGGACGGATAAGCCGTATCTTTTTGCGTTTGTATTTTCAAAAATAAGTTTAATTTCGCAGCTCAAACCATTTTTAATATCAAGCTCGGCAGGTGTTCCGGTTGTATTTATTTGTCCGAAAATCTGATGATTATAGCGGAGGATATTCAGCTCCGGAACAGGAGCCATACGAAGTTCGCCTTCTTCTTCCCACAAAACACGCGGCAATCCGTATACACCGCTCCAGCCATATTCCAATTCGTCATAACCGGGATTATCAAGCAGCCATGACCATGCAATTTGTCTTCCTTTTGCGTCAATTAACGCTTCAGGCGCGAAAAATGTATTTGTGGTTTTTGTCATGCGTCCGTGTGTTTCGGGTATAAACAGTTGTTTCTCGCGGTCGTATGTACCGATATAATACTGACAGCCCTTGTTGTGAGATATAAAAAGCTGTAAATATTTGTCTCCGAACTCTCCTCCCGCAAAAGATTTGGGAAGCGGCAAAAAACTAGGACACATATCGTCTTCACTTTCGTCGGTAGCAGAGTTGCCTAAATCACGCTGATAAAACCTGTGAAGATATTCCCAGCTTATTAAATCACGTGACCGAAAAAGATCGACCCAATCTCCTTTTAAGTTAACCGGCGAATCAGAAGAACGTCCGTATTTGTTGAGAACACATAAATTTCCGGTTTGAACATAATAATAATCCCCGCATCGCCATATATTGCTCGGGTCTGCGCTGCCGAGAATCAATCCGTCTTTTTCCGTGATTCCGAACTCGGTTGATTCTACGGCAAAAGTTTCGAATTTTTCCCAAATTTCGTAATCCTTATCGCAGCTGACGGCTATTCTTATACCGCCGAAGCTGTTTTCTTTTCCCTCAACCGGTAAAGCCCAGTATGTAAGATAAACTTTTTCATCATAATCCACAAACGCTCCGCCGCTGAATATTCCTCCGTCGAGAGAATCGGGAATAAGCGAATCGGGATGATGCCGCCAGTGAACCAAATCAATACTGGAAATATGACCCCATCTGAAACCGTCTCCGCGAAAACGGTACAAATACATAAGGTGATATCTTCCTTTTGCGTAAAACGCTCCGTTCGGATCTCCGGGAAGCCCTATATCTTCAGGGGTGCAAAAATGATAGCCGGGTCTGTACGGATCGGAGAGCAATTTTTCGCGGAGTTTTCGGGAATTTAATATCATATCGTGCATAATAAATATATTCTCCTTTTATATGTTCGCTTTTTTCAGAACGGCTTCCGCCCATAATTCCGGTTCTTTTATATCCCGCGATGTATAATATCCATAAGCTTCGGCTTCCTCATGGAGGAATTGAAGTTCTTCTCTCGCTTCTATAAAAGCATCCCAGTATTCCATATCAAATATAGCCGTTCCGCCCATTAAAAACAGTTTCGGTATACCTGCCATAAGTTCCAATTTGGCTTTTTTCACCATGTTTTGCGGAGACAAGGCTCTGCTCGGAAATACTGTCGTTTCCGAATAAATATCTTCGTATAATTGATTGCCCGCCGCACTTCTGACTAAATCGGCATGAGTAACAGCACTTCGTAAAAGCGAAATTTTCCCTGACGGCTGATCAAACGAATTATTATCAAAATGCAGTTCTCCCACGCGGACCATGAGATTCGGAACAGCTTCCATCAGCATTTTTATATCAATACCGTGACGCCTGTCTCCGTCGTGCATAATCATAATACCCGTATGTATTCCGGTATCCGCTGTTTTTTTAACAAAGCGGGTTAATTTCCCGCAATTATAATCCATCCAGCTTTCTGCGAAAGCTTTATCTTTATCGATAAGAGAAGCAATTTCGCTCCTGCTGTAATTACATCCCCTGAGATTGTTGAATTTATCGATACATTTATCGCAGAAACATCCCTGCACATAATAACCCCAGTTGCCGATTCTGGCGTCGTCGTCTAAAAACAATCTGGTTATTCCGGTTTCTTTATACAGCAAAGCTCCCGATACATTATCGTTTATAAGTTCATCGTCCACGCAGCCGCAGAAATAAACATTGTTTCCGTTTCTGTCCGCCCGGTAAGCCCAGTTTTTGGGAATCATCAAATCAATTGTTTCATCATCCGGATTTAAAGAGTTACCCGGATGCCCCACCGGAACGAAAACGGTTCCGACAGAATACCCTTCTTCCTCCAAACGTTTTTTTGCTTTTACGATATTTTCAATACCGGAATTATGACGGCCCGAAAACATTCCCCAGAGCCATATATCAGAAACTCCTGCCCGCTGCATTTTTTTTATAACCGGATAGAAATTTTTATCCAGAGCGTGTTCGGCGGAAATAGAATAATTAATATTTAATTTTGACATAAAAACTCCTCTTTTATATTGTGTTTTAAGTAGTGTTTTTACTTGCGCGGATAGCTTATCGCAAGCATGCCCTCTATATCGTATGGATCGGTATTATATTGTTTTCTGAGGTTTTCTTCTATTCTTGTTTCAATATCAAAAGTCATACCGGGTGTTATTTTTATAATCCTGCCATCCTCAAGTGCGGATTGTTCCGCGGCGAGATCCATAGTCAAGCTCATTTTAGCGTCTTCCGCGCTGCATTCAAAAATTTTTTCCCCTCTGACGGCAAGCGCGAAATCGATAAGTTCGTCCATTACTGCACACCCGTAAAAAGGCTTGTTAATATGATTGCATATGTTTTTCGGAACATATGGATTTATATATTCGATAATCCCTTCTGGTGTTTCGGCGTATGCCCGAGTGAAACGTTCGCCGGGAGTTTCATATATAACAGGTGAAACGGAGGTTGACATATTGGGTTTCATTTTACGCAGCGTTGTTTCCCAAGCCCATCCGTCAAGTCCGCGGTGTGTAAGAGTTCCGCTTTCGCCCTGCCATTCTGTATGGCCGGGTCTGCTTTGTCTGCCGAGAAAACCTTTTATATTGGAAGCGTTATCAATTACCATAAAATCACCGGGGAACAAAAAGAATCTTGATTTAAAATTTTCGCTTTCATACGGACGCGCGGGAGGAGCAACAAAGGATATCGTGGGTATTTTATGACAAACAGACTGAACCTGCAACGGATGAGATTTGCAAAAATGAATCCAGCGCGAATTATTATGATATCCGGTATGGTCATTATATGAATATATACGGTGTATATCTCCTATATAGCCGTTTTCCCTTACCGCTTCCGAAAACCGGTCTATTGCAAAACGGAAGAAGTTTTCCGCAACAAAAGCATGAACTCCGTTCTTCTTCGCCGCCGTTATCATTTCATCAGCTTGCCTCTGTGTATTGCACCAGGTCGTTTCAACCATATTATGTATCTTATGTTCTGATAAAAATACCGAAATCGAATGGTGAGAATCACCCGGAGTTATTACCAGAGCCGCTTCGATACCGCAATTTTCAACCAAGTCGTGTATATCATAAAAAGCCTTTGCCCCAGTCTGCTTTGCCATATTATCCGCGTGTTCCTTTATAGGATCGCAAACAGCCGCTATTTCGATCCAAGGTTTTACATCTTCAAAAAGCGGCATATATATCGTACTCGAACGGTTTCCCGCTCCTATAACAGCTATACGGACGGGATTTTTTATTTGTTTAATCATTTTTTATTCCTTATTTTATATTTATTTTTTAATATTTATTTAAAATTAAAGCATTATAAAATCAGGTTTTCGGCAATTTTTAAAAAAAACGTTTAATTCTAAAAATTTAATTTGGTAAAACATTGATTATACCAATTTCCGCCGGATTAAATATACGAGGAATGAGTAAAAGTTTAGATAGTCCGCGGCTGACTATCATTTCGGTTGTTCTTTCCTTGTTTTTATAAGACCCTCCGGAATATTTCGGAAATATTCCCTGGTGCGGAGCATACAAACCGTTTATAATAGGCGGAAGTCTCCACTGCCCTCCGTGAGCGTGCCCTGACAGAACCAACTCGAAATTATATTTTACATATAATTCAAAAAATTCCGGTCTGTGTGACAGAAGCAGCGTAAAACGGTTGTCGGAAATTTCGGATATTTTTTTCAAATCCGATTCAAATTTTTCCGGGTACTTTTTTTTGGTTTTCTCCAATATCGGATCATTTATACCTGTTATTGCCAATCGGTTTTTTCCTATATTAATATTATAAATATTTCTGTCCAGATATATTATATTGCTGCTTTGTATTGCATCTTTTATTTCGTTATCTGCGTTTATATAAAACTCATGATTCCCTGTAACAAAAAATACCGGACATTTGAAAAAACGAATCTCACGCAAAAACATTTTAGCGTTATCATATTTTATCCGTTCATCAAATATATCTCCGGTCAGGCAAATAAAATCCGGCTCGTTTTCCTTTATTTTTTCGATCAGTGCATATTGATTTTCTCCGAAAAGACAACTGTGAAGATCCGATATATGTGCTATTTTGAAAGCGGAAAAAATCTTTTTACTGTAACAGTCATAATGAACGGTTTTAATTTTTTCCCCTCTGCACGCTTTTTTATATGAAACCAGTGAACGCAAAAACATCATTAATTCCTGTTCTAGTTTTTATTTGAAAATCAAATCATAATCTGTATTATTATTATACAGCCCGAATGCCTCGCTGTATACATTTTTTCCGGAAAATGATTCAAAATCATCGCCGAAAAACATAGGAAGACGCTTTTCAAAATTTTTCGAAAAATTTAAATTTTTAAATTCCGATAGTCCTACCCAAAAGACCTCGCCTTCCTCCGTTTCATTTATCAAAGTTCCTTCGTATTCGGAAGTTTTATATAAAAAGACAAGATATCTCTCATCGGAATTTTCACGGCACCAATGAGTTATACCGCAGCTTATCAAATTTTTAACAGCAAGACCCGTTTCCTCAAAAACTTCACGCACGGCGGAATCGTAAAAGCTTTCGCCGGCTTCAACATGTCCGCCGGGAAATGTTATTCCTTTCCATGAAAGCTTTCTGTTTTGAACCAAAACACTGTTTTTTTCCTTGTCATATACCATAACCATATTTGTAAGCTCTGTTTTCATATATCACCTTTTAAGTTTTTTAAACAATATATAAAAAAGCCGTATAAACCGGCTTTTTACAAAAATTTTTTATTCGTCCTCTGGCAGTCTGTACGCGATATGATACTTTTTGGCATAAGCTACAAGTTCTCTGACATATTTTTCAAATTCTTCCGCCCCGACTTTATATTCGTAAACAATTAAACTTCTATCAATTCCCTGAGCCATTATTGATATACGTTTTGTCGGTATTTTTTTGAACAAGCGGTTTACCGTGATATTTTCGATATGTATGGAGTTTACGTCCTGTGATGACATTGAATGCGCTTCAACTTGTTTGCCGGAAGTATCGAGGAACTTGATAACATTATCAATTATTTCAATCTGTTTATCCATAAAATTCCGCTCCTTATATTTTTTTATTAACGATACTTTCTGGTGTTTTTAGAAAAATATACTTTATGCCGCAAAGTAATTATAAATCAAATTTTCACAGATGTCAATAATTTATGTAAATATATATGTGATTTTTACATAATAAAACCAAGAACAAAATGGTTTTTATCTGAGATCAAGAATTAATTTAAAAGCAAATTCCAATTCTTCCATAGAACAGTGATCCTGCACAAAATGTGTTGTACAGCACATCCACTTCTTACCGCGCAGCAATCCGAATATTCTGCGTATTTCGCTTTCAAGGCGCGGTAAATTACCGAAACCGAGAGTCGTTTGAATACAAATACCGCCTAAAATCGCAAAATCATTGCAATAATTATCAAGCCAAAGCGAATAAGGCATTCCGGCGGATTCCTGCCACGGATGAAACGCGTCTATCCCCAAATCTTTGATTCCGCAAAGAACGGGAACTACACATCCGTCGGAGTGCAGACTAACAAAACATCCCGCTTTGTGAACAGAATCGACAACTTTTTTCATATTGGGGAATATGTATTCCCTCCACATACGGGGACTGAACATCAAATCATTCTGCGCGCCCCAGTCATCTGAAATATGAACCATATCAACACCGAGTTCAACGCAGTTTTTTGCGAATCGTATATTCCACTCAGCCTGTCTCTTGTAAAGCTCGGCAATTTCATCGGGATATTCCGCAAGATAACAGAGTTGATTTTCGATACCGAAAACTCCGTTAAAATGTTCAAACAAACCGGGCGTCTGTACATAGCAAAAACGATCGCGCAGCTTATGATGACGCAGGCCGTTTACAATTCCCGCATAATCAGCCATATTATCGGGTGAAAGCTGTGCAACGTCAAGCAGTATATCCGGAGTCAGTTCTTGCTTTGCCCGAATCTGTTCCAGCACATTTCCGTCATATGTACCGGGTCCTCCGAAAATATGAGACATATCAAATTCATATTTATCTTCAAATGCCGCTACATTTCCGTAAACAGCCGATATTTGATTTGTCATATTGGCTGAAACCCAGCCGTATACAGGAGTACGGTCCGCGCCTTTTCCTGTTATTGTATTTTTAACACGCTGTGTAGAATTCATATATATAAATCCTCGGTTATCATTAAATTTAAAAAAGTCTTTCAGTTTATTCAAACGAAAAGACTTCTCCAATTATATTAAAAAACGCAAGTTATGTCAAGCTATTATTTTATATAATACAAACTATTATTTTATATAATAAATAAAACCAAATAATAAACGCTTTCAGCCTTACATCTGTTGATTCCTCTATGAAATTAAAAATTTTTATCTGTTTTTAAAATAAATTCAACCCTTGTCAAGCCTGAACTTCCCGATTATAATTGTGAGGTGCAAAAATCAAAATTTTATTATTTTATTTTCATGATGTGCTGAGCAGCTCCGAAACGGTAACTAAATTATATCCTTCCGCCAGCAAATAATCCAGAATACGTTCAAGAGATTCCGCTGTAATACTGCAGCTTCGTGAAACCGAATCATGGAGCAGTATGATGCTTCCCGTACATGTATTTGCAATAACGTTATCAACGACCATATCTGCGGTAGTATAGCAGCTCCAGTCCCGTGTATCAACACTCCACATGACAATACGGTAATCAAGAGCAGAAGCCGCTTCTCTTAAAATATTGTTGTTTATCCCTCCCGGAGGGCGGAAAAGCTTAGGGTTTGCTCCGCAAATTTCATTAAGCATTTGCTCCGTTTGAATCATTTCATTTTTTACTTGAGTTAAATTCATTAAATCGATATTACGGTGCGTAAAGGTATGATTTGCGATTTCATGCCCTTTATTTTTTATTTTACAAACCAGTTCGGGTAATCGTTTGGCATTTTCTCCTATTATAAAAAATGTTGCTTTCACATTATATTTATCCAGAATGTCAAGTATTATTTCCGTGTATTGCACATGGGGACCGTCATCAAATGTCAGGGCAATTTTCATATCACTGTTCTGATGTGATCTTATCACTTCGCAGGATGATGATTCCGCGTACAACTTAACCGGAAAATTAAGAAAAGCTATCATTGAAACGGATATTAATACAATTTTATATAAATATTTATTCATTCATCAATACCGGAAAGGGAATTTCCCAAATATTTTAGTTCGTCAAGACTTCCAAATCTGTACCCCATATCTTTCCATGTTTTAATAAGCCGGTCAAGGATTTCAGCGTTTGTTGAAGATGTGGGATGGAATAATATTATTTCACCGTTGTGGGTGTTTTCTATGATATTTTTATATGCTTTTTCAGGGTCGGGCTGAACCTTGTTATCCCAATCCGCGTAAGCAAAGCTCCAAAATACCGTTTTATACCCAAGTTCCGTCGCGTGCAGCAGGTTTAATTCGTTAAATTTACCTTCCGGAGGACGGTAGACTTTCGCCATATCAAATCCTGTATATTGTTTATATATATCTTCCAAATTTGCTAAATGCGAAGCGAATTGTTCTTTTTCGGTGACAGTAGCCATATTTTTGTGGCGGCAGGTATGATTTGCAACCATATGACCTTCGTTTGCCATGCGTATAATTAAATCGGTATTTGCTGTTATCAAATGTTCCAGTATAAAAAAGGCTGCTTTGACATCGTTCTTTTTTAATATATCAAGTGTTTTTTCAATATTCCCGTTTTCATATCCGGCATCAAAAGTAATATAAATAACCTTTTCATTCGGACATCCGATGTAAAAAGAATTGTAATTATTTATCATTTGCAAAGAAGGATGCAATATCGGCTGCTGGGAACCGTTTTTTTTGAAAAACCATTGCAGTTCGCCGTTTCCGGCTTTATTTTCCGCGCTTATATAAATATTAAAATGTGTAAATAATAATATCGCCGCTAATATTAGCGAAGTGCATTTTAACATTTTTTTTATATATTTTTTATAAACCATATAAAAACCTCAGTTCATATAATTATGGCAGCAAAAATTTTAATACAGTCTTTAAATAAAATCAATCAAATAAGTCCTGTTTAAAATTTTTTTACCGCATATAACTCGTATATAGTGTTATAAAAATTTAATATAAATAAACTCGGTAATTTTTTACGGATATATTTTATAACAGCATAAAAATAGTGTGTATATTTATTCATTTTTGTGCAAAATGCCTATTGTAATTTTATAATAAATGGTTTATAATGATGTTTATAAAATTGCCGATACTTTTTATTACAAATTCAGGAGAATTTTATCATGGAAAATAAAATCAAAAAAATAGTTTTAGCTTATTCCGGAGGTCTCGATACTTCCATTATTATACCGTGGCTCAAGGAGAATTATGAAGGCTGCGAAGTTATCGCTGTTTCGGGCAATGTAGGTCAGGCTGACGAACTTGAGGGGCTTGAAGAAAAAGCAATTAAAACGGGAGCTTCCAAGATATATATAGAAGACCTGCGCGAAGATTTTATTACAAATTATATCTGGCCGACACTCAAAGCCGGCGCAAAATATGAAGGAACATATCTGCTCGGAACTTCGTTTGCCCGTCCTTGCATAGCCCGCCGCATTGTTGAAATCGCACTTGCGGAAGGCGCCGACGCTATAGCTCACGGCTGTACGGGAAAAGGAAATGACCAGGTAAGATTTGAACTTACAATAAAAGCTTTTGCACCGAACATGAAAATAATCGCTCCCTGGAGAACCTGGGATATAAAGAGCCGTGAAGAGGAAATCGAATACGCGGAAGCGCATAATATTCCGCTTAAAATAAACCGCGAAACAAATTATTCAAAAGATAAAAACATTTGGCACTTGTCCCACGAGGGAATGGATTTGGAAGACCCGGCAAACGAACCGATGTATGAAAAAATTCTTGAAATGGGAGTTTCTCCGATGCAGGCGCCCGATAAAGCTTCATATGTTACCGTAGGCTTTCGAAAAGGAGTTCCGGTATCCGTTGACTCAATTGAATCCGATCCTATCGAAATAATAGAAAAATTAAATAAAATCGGCGGGGAAAACGGTATCGGGCTGCTTGATATAGTTGAAAACCGTCTGGTCGGTATGAAAAGCAGAGGAGTATATGAAACTCCCGGCGGATCAATTCTCTACCGCGCGCACGAAGCGCTTGAAACAATAACGCTCGACCGCGATACGCTTCACACCAAGCAAATGCTTTCCGGAAAATTTTCCGAACTTGTATATTTCGGTCAGTGGTTCACACCTCTGCGCGAAGCACTCAGCGCGTTCGTCGACGCGACTCAGGAAAATGTGGACGGAGAAGTTAAATTAAAGCTTTACAAAGGGAATATTATAGTATCTTCCATCAAATCTCCGAATTCCCTTTACGATGAAGCGATAGCTTCTTTCGGTGAAGACGAGGGTGCATACGATCAAAAAGACAGCGAAGGATTTATTAATCTTTTCGGTCTCCCTCTCACAATCAAAGCTAAAATGGACGCAAAAAACAAAAAATAATAATCTGTGGATTTGATATAAATGAAAACATTATGGGCAGGGCGGTTTGGGAAAGAACTTGACAGTCAGACAAACAGCTTTAATTCATCGATAAAATTTGACTGCCGTTTATACCGCGACGACATCGAAGGAAGTATAGCGCACGCTTCAATGCTCGCGGATCAGGGGATTATTAAAAAAGAGGAAGCTATTTTGATTACGGACGGACTTCGGAGTATTCTTTCTGATATCGAATCCGGTAAACTTGAATTTGATATGACAAGCGAAGATATCCATATGTTCATCGAAGCTACGCTTACCTCAAGAATCGGGGACGCGGGCAAAAAGCTTCACACCGCCCGCAGCCGCAACGATCAGGTCGCGCTTGATATACGTCTTTATTTAAGACGCGAATGCGGGGAAATAATAAAGCTTATAATGGAATTTTTGTCCGTTATACGAAAAAAAGCCGCGGAAAATACCGAAACAATAATGCCCGGTTATACTCATATGCAACGTGCTCAGCCGGTTACATTCGCTCATCATATTCTTGCGTATGCGTTTATGCTCAGCCGTGATGCCGAACGTTTTGGGGATTGCAGGAAGCGTATGAATAAATGCCCTCTCGGTTCGGGAGCTCTCGCCGGAACTACTCATCCGATAGACCGTTTGAATGTAAGCTGTGCTCTCAATTTTGATGATATAACCGAAAATTCAATCGACGGAGTTTCCGACAGGGATTTCATAATCGAAATGATTTCTTCTATGTCGATACTGATGATGCACCTTTCACGCTTTTCCGAAGAAATAATATTGTGGTGCTCCTCCGAATTCGGATTTTTAGAACTGGACGACGCTTTTTCAACAGGATCTTCAATTATGCCTCAGAAAAAGAATCCCGACATAGCCGAACTCGTCAGAGGAAAAACCGGACGCGTTTACGGGTCGCTTATAACGCTGCTTACCGTCATGAAAGGGCTTCCTCTCGCGTATAACAAAGACATGCAGGAAGACAAGGAAGCGGTTTTCGATGCGCTTGACAACACAAAACTCTCTCTCGGTATTTTCGCGAAAATGTTTGAAACTTCGTCGGTTAGAGCGGATAGGATGCGTCTTTCCGCCGAAACCGGATATTTAAACGCTACCGACTGTGCGGATTATTTAGTGAAACAAGGTATGCCTTTCCGTGACGCATATAAAGTTACAGGCAAGCTTATCGGAAAATACGCGTCCGGACAAATACCTCTTGAATCACTTGGAACAAACGAATTAAATTCGTGCTGCGCGGAACTGGGACTTCCGCAATTGTTTTGCAGTGATGTATACTCCGCTATATCGCTTGAAACATGTGTAAAAGAAAGAAAATCCGCCGGAGGACCCGCTTTGGATTCGGTGTTAAAACAAATTTCAAGGCTTGACGAAATTATTGAGGAGTTTTCAAAATGAAAGATAAAATCAAAGCGGGTATTATCGGAGCTACAGGATACGCAGGTGTTGAGCTTATA
>JAVBPA010000058.1:0-30454 GCA_031549925.1 Eubacteriales bacterium | reverse complement strand
CTGTATTTCCGATATTTGTATCAGAAGATAAATTATCTTCATTTTTCGATGAACATGATATACAAATTATTAATAAAAGCGATAATACAATAAGTGTAGAAATAATTTTTTTTGACATTTTTATCTCCCGCAAAATTAATTGTTTTGTTCGGAATATACTTTTTTAGCCTTATAATTATCTATATAATTTATTATTCTGTCTTTTGAATTTAAATGAGGAGATATGGATTGATCGGCATTTAATGTATTTATTAATAAGCTAACATATTTGCACATATTTACTTCACAGTACCATTCGCGTGATAATAATTCCGGTGTTCTGTAAATTAGATTTGTCGTAAAAATTTTATTTATTAATCCCGCAGAAAAAGCTTTATCAAATTCTCCGAGACCGTCATGGAATAATCCGAAAGAAGCAAATATAAATATTCTTCCCGCTCCTCTTTCCTTTAAATCCTGCGCTACTTCCAAAATCGATTGTCCGGAGGATATCATATCGTCAATTATGATAGCATCTTTACCCGATAAATCATTTCCTAAGTATTCATGAGCTTCAATAGGGTTTTTACCGTTTTCAATTCTGGTATAGTCACGTCTTTTATAAAACATACCTAAGTCTAATTTTAAAATTGAAGCATAAAATACACATCTTGACATACCTCCGACATCAGGAGATACAATCATCAGTTTATCCGGTGATATATCAATATCGGGAACTTTTTTTATTAATGTGCTTATCATTTGGAATGAAGGCTGTACATTATCAAACCCGGCAAGCGGTATTGCGTTTTGAACGCTTGAATTATGTACATCAAATGTTAAGATATTTGAAATTCCCATATTAAGGAGTTCTTGCAATGCAAGCGCGCAGTCAAGAGATTCACGGGAAGATCTTTTATCTTGGCGGCTTTCGTATAAAAGCGGCATAATAACGGTTATTCTGCGGGCTTTTCCGCCTATTGCACCTATAATGCGTTTTAAATCCTGATAATGGTCGTCCGGACTCATATGCTGTGTCAAACCAAACATATTATATGTTACACTGTAATTATATAAATCAGTTATAATGTAAACATCACGTCCGCGCATAGACTCATGTATTATACATTTACCTTCGCCTGTTCTGAAACGGATTAGTTCAGGTTCGACTAAAAATTTTTTTTCGGCACATTTGCGGGTTGCAGCTATACTTGAAACAACACGTTTTGAAAAATCTTCCGTACCTCTCATAGCGATAACTGTCAACTCGCCGAAATTTGGTGTATCCATTTAAACCTCCGTAATTATATAAATAAAGTTTATATTAACAACAACGTACTTAGAATAAATACTCCGATAAATATCGTGGCGATACATAAAAGAGTTGTTAGCATTATTATTTGTCCTGCCATTTTATAATCGCTTTTCATGTTTTTTGCCATTATATAACTTGTAACTGCCGTAGGACCTCCGAATAATATTAATATAACACCAAGCTGTTCGTTTTTAAAGCCTAACAATACTGCCAAAACAACAGCTATTAAGGGAACAATTACAACTTTGAAAACAGAAGCGGTTAAAGCATATCCAATACGTCCGCGCAAATCATTGAATCTAAAATTTACTCCGATACAGATAAGAGAAACAGGCATTACCATATTTGATAAATAAGTAAGACTTTTATCAGCGATAACAGGAAGAGGAATTTTGAAAAATAAAAACGGCAGAGCTGCGATAACAGATAATATCAAGGGATTGGTTACTATACTTTTAAGTATTACAACGATTAATTTGCTAAATGACAATTTTACATCACGGGGAGCATAAATACTTAAAATTATAACTGCGAATACATTAAAAAAGGTTATAGCAAAAGGCATAATCATTGCGATTTGCTGTGTCCCTTTTTCTCCGAACATATTATAAGCTAAAGGTATCCCGAGTATAGCAAAATTCGATCTGTATATTCCTTGAATAAAAGCTCCGCGCTTATCATTTTCTTTTATAAACAGGGGAACTGTCAGGGAGAGTGCAAAAAACAATATAATTATTCCGCCCGAACAGAATAATATAAATTTACCGTCAAATAAATTTTCAGCGTCGGCTCCCGATACTTCTAAAAATAACATTACAGGCAAAGCAACTTTAAAAACAAGACGTTCAGCTGAAACCGTAAAAGATTCGCCTAAAAATCCGAAACGCATTAAAATATATCCGAGAGCCACAATTATAAATATAGGCAATACAGAATTTATAGCATATATAAAACTATCAAGCATTACGATCTCCGAAAATTATTATCATTTATGAATAATATTATAAAGCAATAAATATTTAATTCAATATAATATTAATAAAATAATTAAAATTATATAATATTATATTTTTCGTCACTAATTTCTCTTGGAAATATAATAATTAACGTACCGTTTTTAATGCTTATAAAACTCTTTTTTCCTATAAATTCGTTGCTGACGCCTACAGGATATGTGTTTTCCATTTTTATTTTACAGGTATTATATTTTAGTCCGTCAATTGTAACTTCGGAAGAAACCTTGTCATAAGAAAAAACCGATATGATACCCGAACAATTTTCATTAAAATTTATTGTTTTGTCAGTTATAGCGGTTAATTTAATATTATCATCGCATAAAAAACATTCACAGTTCATTTTTGATAAGTAAACCGCACATTGGATATTTGCCAAAGTGTGGTCAAGTCTTCCTCCGATAGCTCCCCAAATATAAAATTTATTATATCCGAGAGATAAAGCATAATTAATAGCAGCTAAAGTATCGGTTTCATCTTTTTCCGGAAACAATTTTATTACTTTTATATTTTCGGATGGTATGATTTCAAAAACAGAATCAAAATCTCCTATTATTACATCCGGTTTAATATTGTTCTTTTTTAAAATATCAAAACCGCCGTCAGCCGCTATTATAAATCCTTCTTCAATGCAAATATCGCAAACCGGTGCTGCTCCTATGATATTACAGATTCTACTATTTGTCATAAAAACCCAATTTAATAATTTTCGCCCCGATATACGGGGCATTATATTTTATTTTAAAATAATTATATCCACACGATACTATTATAATTTATATTTTATTAAAAATCTATACTTTTTTATAAATTTATATTTTATTATATTTTTTTCAACATAATACGATTATTAATAATTAATTATAAAAATGATTTATTAAAACTACAGCATAGGATAAATAAAAAATGATAATATCCCTATAATTATTGATTGCAGAATTTTTCCTAAAAAATATTTTTTTGCGGATATAGTTTTCAATCCACCTTCAATTCTTTTGAAAACCGCAATAGTTTGCATGTGAACGGATAATCCGGACCAACCGAAAATTATTCCGCAAATAATAAAACCGATTCTTCCTCCGATCATAGCCGAACTGTCAACACCTGCTGTTATCTCCAAAATTCCTAATACTATCGTAATAATGTTGCTGTTTATATTATATTTTAATAAAAAAGTTTTAATCATGGCTCCCAAAACGGCGAAAGCAACGATAAATCCGCAGGTACGCAGCATGATGAGTGATGAATCTGATATTGATGTTATTAATATTTCCGAAAATGATTTATATTTTTTTTCGGGATTTGTATTTTTTTTGTCATGTTCAGATAAAAAAATATTTTTTTGCTTTTTTGTAAAACGCATTGCGAAACCTATAATTATTGCTGATAAAACTTGTAAGATGTAAAGCGTTAATCCGATTTTGTAATCATTATATAATGTTATACCGATAAAAACAACGGGAAAAGCAGGTCCGGTATTATTACAAAAAGACAGCATACGTTCTGCTTCATCAGAATTGCATTTTCCGGAGGAATATAATCTTGCGATACATTCCGCTCCTGCCGGATAGCCTCCTATTATACCTAAAATAAAAGCGGCTGCTCCGTAATTTCCCGCATCAAATAATACTTTTGAAATTTTTGATGTAATGACACTTATAAAATCTATTAATCCCGATTCCACGGCAAATATATTTGCTATAAAAAACGGGAATAAAGCAGGTATAACCGAAACAGCACATAATTTCAATGAATCTAAAACAGCGGATGAAACTTCGGATGAATATGTATATAATGATATAAAGATTAAAATTACTGAAAACCATAGCAAATACAATTCCGGATTTTTTTGTTGTTTTTTCAAAAAAGCATTAATTCTGAACACCCCGCATAATATTAAATTGAACTTTATTAATTAATTTATAGTAAATATGTATTCGCGGGGGATTGTTTATATGAAAAAAACAAGCATGCCTTTAAAGGCGAGATTAGCAAAATATATTGAATTTCCTCCCGATACCTTCGGCGGAATATCGACAATTTATATGACATCTAATAACCAATTAACAATAACCGAATGCGGAGGTATTGTTTTATATTCCGATAGTGAAATACGTTTGAATTTAAAAAATTTGCAATTACAAATAAACGGAGATAAAATGACACTTCAGGTTTTTAAAAATAACATTATCGAAATAAGCGGAATAATAAACGAAATAAAATTTATATAATATAAACAATATGGGTTAAAAATGAAAAATAATAATTTTTTTGTATATATTCGCGGTTATAATAATGTATATTGTCCAAACGGTACAGCCCTCATTGATTATCTTATTAAAAATAATATAAAATCATGGTCTGCAAGAAGTGACGGCTGCGGTATATTCTTGAAAATATCGAAAATTGATTGTGCTAAGATATGCAATGATGAAAATGCTCCGGTTATCGATATAAAAAATGAAAAAGGAATACCTCAGCTTATAAACAGATACCATTTCAGAATAGGTATTATTTTAGGAATAATAATATTTTCTTCAATTCTGTTTTTGTCTTCATTATATATTTGGGATGTCAGAATTTCAGGTAATGAAAAAATAGAAAAAAATATAATTGAGGAACGTCTGCGAGGACTTGGATGTCACAGCGGGGCTTTTATACCGGATATAAATTTTTATGATTTATGTAATAAATATTTGCTTGATTTCGATGATACTTCATGGATTACTGTAAATATAAAAGGAAATGTTGCTTATGTTGAATTACATGAAATGATTATAAATGAAAAACAAAACAAAAATACAAAGACAGCTAATATTATAGCTTCAAGGGACGGAATAATCGAAAGATTGGAAGTTTTTTCGGGGACTCCTGCTATACATGCCGGCGACAGTGTGAAGGCAGGGCAATTATTAATTTCAGGTATTATGGAAAGTAAACCTTTCGGCTGGAGAGCTATTAGAGCAGAAGGACGCGTTATTGCTAAAACTTCTAAGCTGATTGAAGTGACAGTTCCTTATATGAGTGTTAAAAAGGTTTCAAACGAGCAAACTTATACAAAAAGATATTTAAAAATATTCGGAAATAAAATAAATCTTTTATCCGGGGGTAGTAATTTTGATGGATTGTATGATATAATAGAAACCGAAAATGATATTGTGTTATTCGGAATTATCAAGCTTCCTGCAAAGATTCTTTCTTTAAAACATGAAGGTTATATTTTGGAAGAATACAAGCTTAATGATTACGAAGCATGCGAAATTGCCGAGAAAAAATTAAACGAACAAATATTAGCTGAACTTTATGAAGCTGATATTATTTCCAGAACAGAAGAAGTTATAATTACAGAAGAATTTTATAAAATTGTCTGCGAAATAATTTTTATGTCTGATATAAGCGAAATATCAGAATTTGATATTAAATAAAAAATATAAAGAAAGATAAAATTAATGACCGAAAAAATAATATTAACTGACAGTATTGACCAAACATCGATTATATTCGGAAATTTTGATTCAAATATTATTAAAATAGAACGTGAATATTCAGTAAAAATTGTATCCAGAGAATCGGATAAAACAGCGGGAAGCGCGGTTGTTGTAAGCGGAGATGATGAATCCGTTTTTAAAGCAACCGCGGTACTCGAATGTCTGCGCCGTATGGCTACATTCAATGATACATTATCAGACCAAAATGTCGGTTATGCCATTGACATGGTGAACGACGGCAGAGGGGAAGAACTTGCCGCTTTTGACGATGATTGTATTTGTATTACAACCAGAGGCAAGCCTATTAAAGCTAAAACCGTAGGGCAACGCAGATATGTGGAAGAAATAAAAAATAATACGATTGTTTTAGGTACAGGCCCGGCCGGTACGGGGAAAACATTTTTAGCTGTAGCTATGGCTGTTACCGCGCTCAGATCAAAAAAATGCAATAAAATTGTATTAACTCGTCCGGCAGTGGAAGCGGGGGAGAGACTGGGATATTTGCCGGGTGATCTTCAAAGTAAAATAGATCCTTATTTAAGACCGCTTTATGACGCTATATATGAAATGATGGGAACTGAAAATTTTGCGAAACATATAGAAAAATCAACTATAGAAATCGCCCCTCTTGCTTATATGAGAGGACGAACTCTCGATGATTCGTTTATTATATTGGATGAAGCGCAAAACACTACTCCGGAACAAATGAAAATGTTTCTGACCCGTTTAGGTTTTAATTCAAAAGCTGTTGTTACCGGAGATTTAACGCAGACAGACCTGCCTTACGGTAAAAGGAGCGGGCTTGCGGAGGCTGTAAAATTACTTAAGGGAATAGAAGGTATCAGCATACATACCTTCACGGACCGCGATGTAGTCCGTCACAGACTTGTACAAAAAATTATTTTAGCTTATGAAAAATACGAAAAGGAACGCGGCCGTGATGCGAATGAGAACAGGACACGCTATTTTTATAAAAGATGAACAGGATAAATTTCGTTTGAGTATAAAAATGCGGAAGCTTATAAAAAATGCGATAACAGCAGCTTTATTATATGAGAATTGTAATTCAAAATATGAAGTTTCGGTTATTATATGCGATGATGAAAAAATTAAAGAAATGAATTCCGAATACAGAGGAGTTGATACTCCTACCGATGTTTTATCTTTTCCAATGGAAGATGACGAAATACTCGGAGATATTGTCGTTTCCCTTGAAAAAACATTTGATCAAGCTTATAAATACGGACATACAGCCGAACGTGAATTAATTTTTTTGGTAGTTCATTCAATGCTTCATTTATTAGGTTATGACCATGAAAAATCGGCTGAAGACGAAAAAATTATGTTTGCAAAACAAAAAGATATAATGCTTAAATACTTTAGAAAATATAAAAGTTGCTCGGAGCTTTTGCCATAAAATCTTTTTTATTATGTAACCGGATTTTCAATATAATACAGGGAGGACTTTTTTATGCCAGTACATAAAATAATATTTGAAAAACCCGCCAGTTTTTGGGAGCAAGCATTACCAATAGGAAACGGTATTTTAGGAGCTATGGTTTTTGGCGGAGATAAAAGCTGCAAAATACAATTAAATGAAGAAACCTTATGGTCGGGTTTTCCGTTTGATAATGAAAATCCGCAATGCGCCGCTCATCTTGAAGAAATGCGTTCGCTGATATTTAAAGGTGAATACAAAGAAGCTGAAGAATTATGTAAAAAATATTTTGTTTGCCGCGGAAAGGGAAGTGTTGCTTCATCGGGTGATGAAGGAGCATATGGTTCTCATCAGACAGCGGGAGATTTTTATATAGAACAAAAAGAAGCGAAGAGTAACAATTACAAAAGAAAACTCAATATATATACTGGAATTGTTAAAGAATCCGGAGATAATTTTGAAAGAAAATATTTTATTTCTTATGATTATAATGTTTTGGTAATAAAAATTTCCGGAGGCGGAGTAATTAAAACACGTTTCGAAAGAGAAAACTGTTTTATTAAAAAAAGAGGTAAATATACAAAAATCAGAGGAATAATGAACGGCGGAATCGGTATGGAATATGCTGTTATAACCGCTCATGTTTCTGAAAGAGAAGCTGATTATATTTATATAACAGCAGCAACTACATATGCAGATAAATCCGATCCTTTAAAAAGATGTGAAAAAATTATAGATTCGGCTATTGAAGCAGGTTATAATAAAATATTAAAATCACATAAAAAATATTTTTCAAGTATAATGAATCGTGTTTCATTTTCTCTTGATACAGAAGAAAAAAATGAAACGGTTGAAAATCTATTTTTAAATAATGATAAAAGACCGATAGCGGAATTATATTTTCAATTCGGGCGTTATTTGCTTCTCTCATCATCACGCGGAATATTACCCGCAAATTTACAAGGTTTATGGAACAAGGATTATACAGCCCCATGGAGTGCCGATTATCATATAAATATTAATATTCAAATGAATTATTGGCCGGCTGAAGTGACAAATCTTCCGGAAACACTCGAACCTTTTTTCAAATATATAGAGTTTATCGCGGAACACGGAAGAATAACTGCTCAAAAAACATATAATTGCAATGGATGGGTAGCTCATACTATAACAAATCCATGGGGATTTACAACACTCGGCGAATATCCTACTTGGGGCGGATTTATGTGTGCCGGAGCATGGTGTATACGCCATTTATGGGAACATTATTTATACACCGGTGATTCAGATTTTATAAAAAAATATTATCTTATAATAAAAGGATGCGCGGAATTCTTTATCGATTTTTTGTGCGTGGACCCGAATACAGGTTATCTTGTAACTTGTCCTTCTAATTCTCCGGAAAATTATTTTATTGATCCGAAAACTAATGCTTCGGTTGCAATGTGCGCCGCTCCGACAATGGATAATTCAATATTATATGAATTTTTTACAATAGCTTCGGAAAGTGCGGAAATATACGGAGATGATTTAGAGTTTATTTGTAAATTGAAAGAAACAAGAGACAGATTGCCTCCAATAAAAATTGGTAAATACGGTCAGATAATGGAATGGCAAGAGGATTTCGAGGAAGCTGAACCCGGTCACAGACACATGTCGAATTTATACGGATTGCATCCGGCTGCTTTAATTACTAAAAATTCTACTCCTGAATTATACGAAGCCGCAAAAATATCAATTGAAAGACGTTTAGCCGGCGGAGGAGGACATACAGGTTGGTCAAGAGCTTGGATAATAAATTTTTATGCGAGGCTTCATGACGGGAAAGCAGCCGGTAAACATTTGAATGCTTTGTTTGAAAAGAGTACGCTCGACAATTTATTTAACAATCATCCTCCTTATCAAATCGACGGAAATTTCGGAGGATGTGCCGGTATAGCTGAAATGCTCTTACAAAGCCATGACGGATTTATAGAAATATTACCCGCATTGCCTCCCGATTGGAATAGCGGTGAATTTAAAGGATTTATCGCACGCGGAGGATTTATTGTAAACGCAAAATGGGAAAACGGAAAAGTTATATCATGTATTGTTCAAAATCCCAAAAAATCCGAAATTAAAGTATCAATTAACAATGAAATTTTTAGTATTAAAGACGATTTAATATATAATTAAATAAAAAGGAGATAAAAATGCGTACTGTAAAAATTGGTATTATCGGATGCGGAGGTATTGCAAACGGTAAACATTTACCTGCCTTGCAAAAAATCGAAAATGTTGAAATAGTAGCTTTTTGTGATATTGTTATCGAAAGAGCAAAAGAAGCAAAAAAGAAATACGGAACTCCGGATGCGAAAGTTTACCGCGATTTTCACTATCTTTTAAAAATGGAGGAAATCGAAGCGGTGCATGTTTTAACACCGAACGCTGCACATGCTAAAATAGCAATAGCGGCTCTTGAAGCGGGGAAGCATGTTATGTGTGAAAAACCTATGGCTCATACGGCGAAAGACGCCAGAGCAATGGTGGAAGCAGCAAAAAAATCGGGTAAAAAATTGACAATCGGTTATCAGACACGCAGTACTCCGGCATTTCAATATGCACATAATATTGTCAAAGACGGAGATATCGGAGAAATATACTATGTAAAAGCTCCCGCGATACGCAGAAGAGGAGTTCCTACTTGGGGAGTATTTTTAGATAAAGAAAAGCAGGGCGGAGGTCCTATGATTGATATAGGGACTCATTCTATTGATGCGGCTTTATATGTTTTAGGCAATTATGATGTCGAAAGCGTTACCGGTTCCGTTTTCAGAAAATTATATGATAAAGTTGAAGATAACGCCGGATGGGGTATGTGGGATCCGGAAAAATTTTTAGTCGAAGATGCTGCCATGGGTTATGTAAAATTTAAAAACGGCTGCACTATGATTATAGAAGCCAGCTGGTTATTAAATATTGAACACGGAGGATGCACTACATTCTGCGGTACAAAAGGCGGAATTGAAATGCGGGACGGAGTCAGAATAAACGGAGAACGAGACGGAAAATTATTTGCTGAAAGCTATAATCCAACCCCGGCAGACCGTGATTATTTCAAGGATTCCGATATGAATGCTGAACAGTACGAAGCATGTCAATGGATTCAAAGCATTGTCGAAGATACTCCTCTTCTGACAAAACCAGAAGAAGCCTGTGTTGTTTCCGAAATAATCGAAGCAATTTATAAATCCGCTCAATCCGGAAAAACAATATATTTTAAATAAAAAATCAAAATAGAATTTAATGCAAAAAAGTTCTCACACTTTAAAAATGCGGGAACTTTTTTATTTTATCCTCTTTATGTTATGTTATATCACGTTTTGTATAGAATAATGTACCTGTTACAATGAAAACAATTGATACAGCGGTAAGAATGATTAAAGGTAAAATATTAAATTCTTGTATAGGAAGCTGCGGAATATTTCCGAACGGAGTTATTCTTGTTACCCATTCCGGTGTATCAAATATTCTTCCGAAATACATAATAAAAAATGTATATCCGAACATCAGCCAAACGATTATGTTTAATTTAGGAATAATCCCAACAATTAACACAGCTAATCCTATCATAACCCAAACAGCAGGTAAATAATTAAAACCGGCACTCATAGCTTCCGATAAAATAATAGCATTACCCGAAGCCGAATATAAACCTAGGATCATCATTAATATAAATACGATACTTTCCGCTATCGATATTAGTATAAAACAACCGTATAATTTGCTGCGTTTTACTGCTTTTCCGTATATCTGTTCGAGTCTTCCGCGTTTTTCTTCATTGTAAATACGCATAGCTGTTATAATAATAGGAACACTTATCACCAGCGACATTATAGAAAAAATCATAGCTATATAATTTTCTGTCAATGTTGTTGTTGCGCTTGATCCTATTATTTGTTTCATCATTTCATTTTTTTCGACAAAGCTTTCGATATCTCCGCAAACACTTCCATATGATGCTCCGAGTAAAAATATACCCAGTGCCCAGCTTATAGAAGAGCTTGCCGATAACCTCCACGCATAACCTAGCGGAGTTTTCAAAAATATAGATGCGTTAGAACGTCCTTTTTTAGCCGGAATGATACCTGCGCCATGGTCTCTGTAATAGCATATTATAATAGCTGCCGCAGTCAATACAATACTTTCAATAAAAATTATAATTATCGGAACTATATCGTTTGTATAGAAAGGTTCGGTTTTTAAAGCTAATCCTAAGGGTGATATATATGAAAGCGCATTATCGCTGACATCTCCGGCTGCTCTCATAATATAAAATAAAATAATAGCAAAAAATCCGAATCCGCTTACAGCATGAGCGGTTGAAAAAATTTGTGCGGCAAAAAGAGTTAATGAAGCAAATAATATTCCCACGATTCCTATTGAAAAACCGTATATCAAAGCTCCTTCTATTGTAGTTCCGTTTATATTTAATATATATATAAAAATTGCAATCAAAACAGATGTAATAAAATTAACACAAAATGAAAATTTTATAACAGCGGTACTGCAGGTTAATTTTCCGACAGGCATAGCGCCAAACATTTCCAGTCTTCCGAATTCTTCATCTGTTCTTGTGTGGCGGTTTACTAAGAATATATTCATAATTGCAATGGTTATCAAAAACCAAATGAAACATTCCTGCGTCATAACGCTTGCCTGCGTTAAATTATCCATTCCGTAAACCGGACCCATCATTGCTACCATGGCTGGATTTGCCATTGTCGACGCCATTGCAAACAGTTCTTCATGCGTAGGCAATAGATTAGGATATAAAGCGGCTATCATTACGGATATACCTGTTATACAAATAATCCAAACAACAGAATTTATTTTTTCTCTCTTGCATAAAAATTTAAAATATGTTCCGAGCTTTGCAAATTTATTTTTCATAAAATTATATTCCCTCGTATTCGGCAAGAAAGAACTCTTCAAGAGTCCGGCCTTTTGACTTATTGTATATATAATCTTTTGATCCGTTTTCGACAATTTTTCCTTCACGTATTATACTTACACTGTCTGCAAGTCTTTCTACTTCACTCATGATATGAGAAGAGAGTAAAACAGATTTTCCTTCTGATTTTATTTCATGAATGCTATTCTGGAATATTTTTTCCATTAATGGATCAAGTCCGCTTGTTGGTTCATCCAAAATAAACAATTCCGCATCGGAAGAAAAAGCTGCTACAAGGGCTACTTTTTGACGATTGCCTTTTGAATATGTACGGCATTTTTTGGTGGGATCTAATTCGAACAAATTTAAATATTTTTCTCTTTTCGTTTTATTCGCTTTACCTCCGTTCAAAGATAAAAATAAATCAATAACTTCACCTCCAGTGAAGTTGTTCCATAAATTTACGTCACCTGGTACAAATGCTATTTTTTTATGAAGTTCAACTGAATATTTCCACGCATCTTTGCCGAAAATTTGTAAATTACCCGAATCACATCGTAATATGCCTAATAAACAACGTATAGTCGTACTTTTTCCCGAACCGTTCGGGCCTAAAAAAGCATGAACTTCACCTTTTTCTACCGATAAATCAACTCCGTTTAACGCAACGAGTTTTCCGAATTTTTTTACTAAATTATTTATTTCGATTATTTTCATAAATATTATCCCCCGATATAAGAATATGTAAAAATTTATTCTATTAATACAATAAAGCAAATAAAAACCATATATAATACATATATTACTGAAGACAAAAGCTTACGAAAACGCGGCAACTTATGAATAAGATGCGCAAAACTCTAAAATTAACAATTTTTGAATTTCTTTTTTGTAAAACGTACACAACAGATTTTGTCTAAATTTTGTAATATATAATAAGGTTTTTATTTGCTTTTTATAAATTAATTTTAAATTTTTTAGTGTTTTATAAAACCACGGATTTAAAAATAAATATCAGATTATTCTTCTTCGCTTAAGGAATCAACTTCTACAGCTTGTGCGAGCGTATAATCCATAATTTTATCCATTAACATATTCATTTTTAAATTATCTTTTTTATGATTTTTTTCAAGCTCCGCAACAGAATCATAACCTAATTTTTCCGCATATTCTTCTCTTAAATCTTTGTAATCCTGTTCGGTAATATCAAAATTTTCAGTTCTTGCAATGGAATACATAATCATTTCTTGTCTGACTTGATTTTTAGCATTTTCAGCTATTTCGGTTAAAAATGTATCGATCGATTTTCCAAGATATGATTCAACAAAACCTTCTAAAGTAACACTGTATTGAGCCGCATATGAATTATAATAACTAATAAGAGAATCGTAGTATTCTTTAATTTGATCATTCGGGTATTTTAAGATTGTGTTGAGAGCTATAACTCTGTTCCAGACATAATTACGTTTTAATGTTAAAATAGCATCAGCTTCATATTCGCTTATTGTGGAAAAATCAGTGTTTTCATCGACAAAAGCATCATTCCATTCGGGAAGAATATGTTCGCTTATTGAATTTAATTTAATTAAAAACGTAGCTTCTTTTCCGGCATAGTCAGGATTTGCCGTATAATCTTTTGGGAAATTAACGATTATTTCAAATTCATCACCTGTATTGTGGCCGACTATTCCTTCTTCGAATCCTTCTATAAATACTTTATCACCTAAAACCAAATCATATTCTGTTGCCGAACCGCCTTCGAATACAATGCCGTCCATATATCCGGTATAATCAATATTTACTAAATCGCCCATTTGAGCTTCACGGTTTTCAATAACAGTATCGGTAGCTTTTTCTGATAATAAATCTTTTATTTTACTATCTAATTGAGTATTAAGATCATCAAGAGGTATTTCAATTCCTTTATATTGCGTTAAAGTAACATATTCCGACAAATCGTAATTATACATTTTTGACGAACATGAAATTAAAATAAATGTAAAAACAATCAAAATTATAGCAAGGATACGCTTTTTCATTATAATTAGACTCCTTTTTTATTATGCGAATATCTAATATTTTATATCATATACATTATCAAAAATAAAGCATAATTTGTAAACATTATTAATTGTTTTATAATAAATTATTATAAATTATAGTTATTAATGTTCATTATAACATTAATGCAGGTTGACATAATGTATAAATTATGGTATATTGATTTATAAAATTTAATTTGCGGAGAAATAAAACAGATGAATAATATAATTGATTCTCTGGCCCAAAAAGAAGCTTTTATTTGCGACATGGACGGTGTAATTTATCACGGAAACCAACTTTTAAACAATGTTGTTGAATTTGTAAACTGGCTTCAGGATAACAATAAAAAGTTTTTATTTTTAACTAACAGCAGTGAACGTGCACCGAGAGAATTATGTCAAAAGCTGGAAAGAATGGGGCTTAGGGTATCGGAGGATCATTTCTATACAAGCGCATTGGCTACCGCTTCTTTTTTGGCGAATCAATGTCCGGGAGGAAGCGTTTATGTTATAGGAGAACCCGGTCTTGTAAACGCTTTATATAACGCGGGTTTTTCAATGAATGATTATAATCCCGATTATGTCGTTTTTGGGGAAACACGTTCCCTCAGCTATGAAAAAATTGAACGCGCGGTTAGATTGGTACAGCGCGGAGCTAAATTAATAGGAACAAATTCCGATTTAACGGGACCTTCTGAAAGAGGTATAATTCCCGCATGCCGGGCTTTAATATCCCCTATAGAAATGGCAACCGGAAGAAACGCATATTACATAGGAAAACCTAATCCTTTGATAATGCGTCATGCTTTGAAAGTTCTTGACTGCCACCGTATTGAAGCCGTTATTATCGGTGACAGAATGGATACGGATATTATCGCGGGTATTGAAAGTGAAATGGACACGGTTCTCGTTTTATCCGGTGTTTCCACACATGAAAACATTCAGCAATTTCCATACCGCCCGACTTATATCATGCGTGATGTGGGAGAAATTATAGGTCTTTAATAATATTTAAAAACCAATCATAAAAAAACTTCCTTCGTAATAGAATATACCGTACAGATATTATTTTATATAAAAATACGGTATATTTAAATTACGTCGGAGGTTTAATTTATATGTCAAAAATAAATATTATTAATTATTATCAACCTGAAGGGAAGAGAATAGGAACAGCCGAAAATCAAGAATATATTTCATCTGAAGAAGGCTTGCTGAAAGCGGCTGCTTCCGGTAAAATTCTTGAAGGGATTGCGGTATTATGTGATTCAAACATAAATTTAAAAGTGGATTTAGGGATTTGCGACGCTGTAATTCCCGCAGGTGAAACTTTGTATGTTCCGAATAACGGTGAAATTAAAGATATTGCCGTTTTAACAAGGGTAGGAAAACCTGTTTGTTTTAAAGTTATTTCCGTCGGAAGACAATCGGACGGTAAGCTAGCTGCTGTTTTGTCAAGACGCGCTGCCCAAATGGATTTTATGTTTAATTATTTACCAACATTATCACCTGGTGATATAATCGATGCCAAAATAACTCATTTGGAACATTTCGGGGCTTTTGCCGATATCGGCTGCGGGATAATTTCACTGCTTGCTATTGATTGTATATCTGTTTCGAGAATTTCACATCCGAAAGACAGATTTTATCCCGGACAAAACATAAAAACCATTATAAAATCGATAGATCACATAAACGGAAGAGTAACACTTTCCATGAGAGAGCTTTTAGGGACATGGCAGGAAAACGCTTCGCTTTTTGAAGTCGGTCAAACTGTTCCGGGGATGGTCAGAAGCGTTGAAGATTACGGAATATTTATTGAATTAGCTCCCAATTTAGCCGGTCTTGCGGAATATTGTTCGGATATTAAACCCGGAACTTCAGCGGCTGTTTATATAAAAAGTATTATACCCGAAAGAATGAAAATTAAACTCGCTATTGTAGAAATACATAATTATACTTCTTTTGTATGTGATAAAAATAAATTTAAATATTTTATATCAAACGGGGAAACTCATATAGATTATTGGAGATATTCACCACGCTGCTGCCCTAAAATTATTGAAACAAATTTTATGGATCAAAATAACTTTAATAATCAATTGCTGGCAGGAATATATAATTAGTATATTTTTAATAATTAACAATTGATTAACAATTATAACCATCGCTTTTTGGAATTTTAATAATATGTTATTTAAATTATAATTTGCGGCTAATATTCATAAACCGTACATTAATTATATAATTATATGTAATAAATAAATTATATAATGTTGTACTATTAAACTGGTGGAAAAACCGGTTATTGTAGGTACGGTTTATGAATTCATTTTTTATTTTAAACAAAAAAAAGATTTCCAAAATAATCAGCCTTTTTTTAATTTTTATATTAGCAATACAATTGTTTTCTTGCAATAAAACAGAAGAAAACAAAGATGATCAAAATAACGATATATCGGATACAACACCGAAACAAGTTTGGATTTATGCCGATATGAGTATGATAAAAAATGCCGACAAATGGCTTGATTGTCTGAAAGATACCGATGTGGTTATACTTAATATTGCTGTAATAAAAAAGTATACAAAAGCAGAGCTTGATACACTATCATCATTTTATATAAATAATAATGTTAGTATTGCCGTTGAATGTAACGGTCTTGTCAGCGTTTTCGGTTCAAATTCATTCCATACATCCGAAAAATCTATGGCTTATAATTCTGTAAATCATCCCGAAAAAGGTGAATATACTATTTTATCTCCCATGATTGAAAAGGGAGTTAAAATTTCGTATTTGATATTCAAAGATCCTGTAACAAACGCGCTTTATACGGATAATGACCATAAAACATTTGATAACCGTTATATGAGTATAGCTGAAGCTTCCGCCCAAACTGTGGAAGCAATGAAATTCTGGCGCGAGCATATAGAAGATGTGCAGTTTGTTTTCGGGGTTGATTATTATAATTATGGCTGGAAAAACGAATATGCTTACGATTTTGTATATCAAAATAATTTCGGTGAAGGCGATTTATACTACGAACTTGATTTAATATCGGCGGAAGCGGAAGCTGTAAACATACCTCTTTACGGAGTTTTGATTCACAATCCGTATGATTACGCTATGGGAAGAAATACAAGCTCAGTACAAACGATAACTACTCCGAGTAAAGTTGATTGGATGAAGCGGATCCGCGATTTGGAAAATGAATGTAATACCAGAAATATTAATTTTATGCTTACCCTTGACAGTATCGCAACCGGAAATGAAGGCGATAATTTAAAATATTTTCTTGAACAAATGAGATATATTAATAAATACGCTGAAGCAGGCGGGACTCCTGATGTTTATGCGGTAAAAAGCGGAAAATCATATCCTACATTAAAATATCAATTAACAAGCGAATATTCTCTTGCCTGGAATACACAAAACATAATAAATCAAGTGAAAAAAAATATACCTGTTGACATGAGTAATTATATTATAAAAAAAGAAGTTCCGATGCCTCCGAATTTGTCTTTGATAAAAGAATGGGATTTCAAAGATTCTGAAGGCGGATGGCAGATTTTAAATAATATTGAATCTCTTGAAGCTAAAAACGGTTATTTGTCTGTTATAAGCAACGGCGGTGACCCGCATATGGAATATAATAAATCATTGGATATGAAAGCTTCTGAGCTTGATTATTTATATATCAGATATGTTAATGTCAGCAATAATTCGATGATGATGGAATTTTTCTTTTCTACCGAAGAATCACCCGGACTTGATGAAGTTAAAACAATTAAAATAAAAGTTGATGAAATTTCCGACGATGAAAATATTTGGAGCGAAATGTATATTGATTTAAATCAATGCAGTTCTTGGACAGGCACGATTAAAAACATAAGAATAGATCCGGGCACGGCTGCGGGAGAATTTCGTTTCGATCACATAGCATTTTACAAACAAGGTTAATATAATACAAAAAGCTCCGATTTATACCGGAGCTTTAATTTTTTGATTTTTTAGATATATATTATTTATTTTCGTATTTTTATTATACATTTTTTAATTGAAAAATTGGATTAATTATGAAATATATTATTAAAATAATAATTAGAATAATAATATTTATTTATAACAAAAGAGCTAAAATTGAAAAATAAAAACATTTTTTTAAATTTAGTAGACAAAAATGGATTATTATGTTATTATATTTATTGAAAATATTGTACAATATTGGATAATAATATTAGGAAACATAAAGTAATCATGAAAAAAATACTCTCTTTTTTATTGATAATAATACTATTATTTCATTTTAATTCATGTAATGTAAATAATAAAATAATCAATTATAATTTATATAATAATTTGTATACAACATCATCATTACAAAAAATATATACATTAAATGACAAATATGTATCGGTTGAAAAAAATGCGGAAAATGTATGGGAAATAATTAATTATAACGAAAATTTCGAAAGATCTGATTTTATGACTATATCTGAAATGTTTGAAATATGTCATATTTCGGATAATAATCAAGGCGGAATTTATGTATCGGGTTTTTGCAAAAATGACAATACTTTACATTTTATTATAAATGAATATGATGAAAGCGGAATAAAACTGCGTGAAATAAACGAAAAAAATATTGATTTTGTAAATTCGGGGGATAATCTTTTTCTTTTTTATAAAAACAATGATAAGTATATATTAATACTTGATAAAGGAGTTTATATTTTAGACAATGAATTTAATATTATAAATTCCCGGGTTAACGGTGAAATAATATATTCCTGTAACGGAAAAGATAAAAACGAGATATATTTACTATATCAAAAAGAAACAGGAGAAAAAAGAATCCAAAAATATAATATCTCATCGGATAACATTGAATGGGATATTTATTTTCCATGGTTAACCAACGTTGAAGAAATAGTTTATGATAATATTAATTCATTACTTGTTTTACTTGAAAGTTATACTTTCAGATATTTGCAAAACGAAACAGGAGATCTTGTTAAAACAGAAAAAATAAACGATTGTATTTATAAAAAAAATTCTAATGATTATATAAATTATAATAAAGAAAAAATAAAAATTGCGAAAACTATAAGCGGTGAAATGTTTTTTTATACGTTGCTTTTAAATTCTCCGGATGATGAATCTAAAATTTATATGCCTCAAACAGTTTCTGAAATAGAATATAATTCAAATAAAATGGAATTGGAAAACAATCAAAAAGATGATATAACAATAAAAGTTTACTCATCAGTTCCTCTTTTTGAATATGAAAAAATAATTCAGCAGTTTTATGAAAAAAACGGAATAAATGTTATCTTTGAATGTTATAATGAAAACCCGTTTTTAACAACACAACAAAGTCAGGATTTTCAACAAAAAATAAATGCTTCCATACTATCCGGAACAGCAGATTGGGATATATTGCTTAATAAAGATTTGGATTTTTTGAAATATATTAATGATAATGTATTTTGTGATTTATACTCCATTTCAGGAGGTGAAGAATTAAAAGATACAAACAAATATTATACAAATATTTTTCAAGCTTGCAGTGTAAATGACGGGGAACTATATTTATATCCGGTAGATTTGCGTTTTCATGCAATGTTATTAAGAAATGATATATATGAAAAATATATTCCGGATATAAATCTTGAATCAATTTCATATGATACTATATTAAATGAAATCAGACCTAAAATGCCTGCCTCGGTGGCGATTATTCAAAAAAACGGAATTTTTGATAATCAAATTGCAACTATAAAATCACTTATGCAAACAAAAGTATTAGGTGTTTTGAGCAATATGATGGCAACAGGAATGCAAAAAAATGAAATAATGGATTATATTCGGGAATATTATCTCTGTATAGAAAAATTTAATGATAAAAATTTATATGGTGATTCGGAAGAAGGATTATTTATTTATGATAATATTTCTCTTTCTACTTTACAAGGTCATATGATAAATTATGATAATTTATCAATAATACCAATTCCGACATATAAAGAAGAAAAATCTGGTATAAATATTAGTATAACCGAAGGTTATCTGATAATGGAAAATAGCGAAAATAAAGAAAAAGCTTTAATGTTTTTAAATTTTATGGCGGATGATGGAGGAATTTCATTATATAAAACATCTCCTTCAAAAGATGCTGTAAAAAGAAATATAGAATATGCGATAGAAACAGAAAAAAATATGCTTTTTCAGAAAAAAAAATATTTCGATGAAAATTTGCTTTGGGAATATACGGATTTATTAAATAATATTACTTCGATAAATATTATTGAAGCTAATATTTATAATTATCTTTACGAAACAACAGAAAAATATTTAGATAATTTGCCTGATCTTGATAAAGCATCAAACTCTTTATATGATAAATTATGGATTTATTATAATGAATAAATTATATTAATATTTATTATATTATTAGATTTTCATTATTAAATATAGTTAAAAAGTTGGTATAATGTTTTGTTTAAGACGAAAACAGGTTATATTTATTTAATTCCGGTTATAGTAGGATTTTCAATATTTTTTATAATACCATTTATAATTGGTTTGTATTTCTGCTTTTTTTCTACTGTTGATGGAAATTTTATCGGATTCCAGGGTTTCGCGGTCATTTTTGCAAGTGAAGCTTTTCTTCTTGCTGCAAAAAATACAATTATAGTAATGTTAACTTTTATTCCCGCATTGATTATACTGTCATTTCTTATAAGCTATTTTATTTATTATTTTGTTAAAAAAAGCAACCGCTTAATTAAATTTATACAAAGCATTATTTTTCTTCCTTACATAATGCCATCTGTAACAATAATTGCTTTTTGGAAATATCTTTTTGACGGATATGGGGGATTAAATCGTGCTTTAAATTATTTTTTAAATATACCCGGTATAGATTGGTATTATGGAGCATATGTTTATATTCCGATTTTTACAATATTTATTTGGAAATACTCAGGGATAAATATAATTATATTGTTTTCTTCTTTTTGTACCGTAAAAACCGAAATAATCGAATCAGCACGTATTGACGGAGCGGGAGAAATTAAAATATTATTTAATATAATATTACCATCTATATTTCCGCAATTATTTTTTATTATTCTTATTTCAATTATAAGCTGTTTCAAACTCTTTCGTGAGATATATGCTCTTTGCGGAGATTATCCGTCAAAAAGCGTTTATATGCTGCAAAATTATATAAACAATAATATAATTAAATATGAATATAAAAAAGTAACTTGTGCATCAAATATTTTTATAATATTTATTATAATATTTACTTTGTTTTTATTTAGAATAGAAAAGAAATGGAGACAAGAAAATTGAAAAAGATTGTTTTTGTTTCAACGATATTTTTGGTGATGTTAATTATATTAACTCCTGTTATTTTTTGCTTATATAATTCATTTCAAAAAGACGTATTTTTTGTAAATTTAGAAATAATAAAATCAAATAAATATTATAAAATTGAATTTGGTAATTTTACTTTTAATCAATATAAAAATATAATAAATTATCCGTACATAATTTCAGGGCTCATTAATACAACTATATATTCATTAACAATTTCTTTTTTTACAACATTGATTTCTTTGCCTGCCGCTTATGCTTTTGCAAAATTTAAAATAAAAGGAATTGATATTTTATTTTTTATTATTGTTGTTATAATGATGCTTCCGGGTCAAGTAGGTATAGTTCCTAATTTTATAGCTCTTGATAAATTAAAAATATTAAATACACCTTATGCTGTAATACTTCCGGGTATTTTTTCTGCTTTCGGAATATTTTTATTGCGTCAATATATAATCAGTATAACCGATGAAACAATATACGCAGCACAAATTGACGGTGCTAATAGTTTTATAACTTTTTTATATATAGTAATTCCATCCATAAAAAACGGAATAATTGTATTGTTTATTTTATCATTTTCCGATGTATGGAACATGGTAGAACAGCCGCTGGTATATTTAAGCGACAAAGAATATATGCCATTTTCTATAATAATACGGGAAGCTTTTTCTATTAATCCGGGAATCACATTTGCCCCATGTATAATAGCGCTTTTACCGTTGTTTATAATTTATTTACTATTGCAAAACAAATTGATTGAAGGTATTTCGAAACTAAATATATTAAAATAAAAATATTAATTTATAATTCGAAAGTAAACTTCCGGTTTATATTATAAAAACAGGGAACATTATTTGTTCCCTGTAGTTTATGTATGAATGGTTACGAAGAAGCGATCGCTTTTGAAAAAGCTCCGCAAAACTTTTATAACGAAACAAAGTTTTATTTTAATGCTTCGAAAAAATAATCTATTCCTTCATTGTTTATATCAAGCATATGATCACCTTCGAATAAGCTGAATTTTAAATTATCCTGTGCGTTTTGTTTTTCATAATATGGTATCAGACGGTTATATTCAATTTCTGATTTTTTGTAATTAAAAAGCTGATCCGATATACCGGATTCTATATATAATCTTCTTGGAGCTACAAGCGCCGCAATTTCCGCATCGAGGAAAGTATTAGCTGCGTTATCCCAAACCCAGTCAGGCCAGTCGTATTCAAATCTGTCATTGAAAAAACATGAAGAATAAACACTTTTTATACGTTTGTCAGCCGCTGCTGTAAACATTGTGTAAAATCCTCCGTATGAAAGACCGATCATTCCGATTTTATCAGAATCAATGTACGGCAAAGTTGTAAAATAATCAATACAGCGCATGATACAATAAATTTCAAGAGCAGTGATACTCCCTCCGAGTTGCTTTAATCTTCTGTCGGCAAGCAATCTGTCATAGGGAACTCCGAACATATCGATATTCCATAAATATAATTGCGGGGCAAATACTACCGCGCCGCGTTCAAGCACTCTGCGGGTCATGTTTGTATAATTCGTTCCGTTATAAAAATCAGAACATAATTCAGGGGTTCCGCTGCCGCCATGCTGTGAAATCACAAAAGAATATTTGTTTGATTCGCAAAAATTTTTAGGGAAAAACAAGAGTCCTTCGAATGTAAATCCGTCAATAACTTCAAGCATTATACGATATATTTTACCCATATCATCTTCCGCGACAAATTCTTTTCTAACCGCAGGAACAGGTAAGTTTTCAATATATTTGCATAACGGATAACCAAGCATTTCGTAATAAAGCTTGCGGTATTTTTCGGGATTTTCAGAAAGTTTTTCCGGTGATATAAATTCTTTTCTCTTATTAACAGATTCTATGCGGAGATTATCAATATACCGGTTTATTGAATCGGCATATAATTGACGGTATTCGCTTGAATCCATCATTCCTTCGCTGTATAATTTAAAATTTTTATATTCCATATCAATCTTACTTTCTTAATAATCACATTTCAGTAAGTAACGTTTCATAACATAAATTGTCTGTTATACGCAGTGTTTTAATTTCGTGAGGAGTAAATTTCGTATCAATTGACAAAGATATTAATGGCAATGAAATAGTACATTCTGTCATTTTACCGTCAGTTTCGTATAAACGAAGTATAATTCCGTTATCGTCTTCAGCTTTTTTTATCACGGATAATATCACATTATCAGCACTGCAATAAGCATTGCATGAAAATTGAGGTAATGATCCGCTGTGGCAATTTTCGATAATATAAGTCGGGGGAGTATTAAATTCCTCCGATAATTTAATTATATCGGAAAATTTGTTGTTTTCTTTTAAAGGCATTAATTTATAAGAAAATTCGTGTTCGCCCTGATCTGTATACGGACTTTCATCAGACCTTGTATTGCCGTGATCTCCGTATATCGGACTGCGTACAACTGTTAAATTTAAAGTGGAGTCTTTTATTGAAAAGCTATATTTATTATCGTTGATAATTGCAAGTCCCTCTCCGGAATCGTCGCGTACCGCTATCCAGCGAAGTCCGCATTCTTCTTCACCGTCGCAGGGTCTTTCGATAAAGGCATACGGAATTTCATAATAAGCGTGGGGATTTAATATATTCACTGGATATTCGAGTTTCAGCATTTTATTTTTTTCATGCCAATCTATAACGCATTTTACTTCCACTATATCTGAACCGGCGCTAAGCATGAAATACTGGGTTAAAACAGAATTGTTATATCTGTTTACAATTTTTATGCATGCTCTGACGGGACCCGTTTCAATAACGGTTATTTCTGCGTCGTTGAATTGTGCTATTTTGTTCGTAAAATAATTTTTTGCATGACTCCATGTATCATGATAAAATTCGTCTATAACAGCCGGAATTGCGCCGAAGGATTTCAATAGATCCTTTTGGTTTGTTTTATCGGTTATTTGTTTAATATAACCGCTGTGCTTTTCAAATTTTATTTTGATTTTACTGTTTTCAATTGTTTCTGAATCTGTATAAAATTCGTTTGCATATTCATTTTTGTTGTTTCTTGCACATTTATAAACTGTCCATCCAAAAGCCGGAACAGAAACGTTTATTAAAGTATCGCATCTTCCGTAACAGGATTGAGTTTCTGATCTTATCAGTTGCGACGGTATATTTTTATCATCCCAATTTGTCACATGATTAAATTCTCCGTTTATTCTGATATCCGAACAAACATTCCAGGAAAGAGGATTAAATACTACAACCGGTATAAATCCTTCTCCGGAAGTATCAATATTCCATGATAAACGCTGAAGCGCGTTGTTTTTTATTTTTGCGGAAACAGAAAGCGTTTCTCCCGCAAATTCCAAAGCATCGGAATAAACCGGTTTTATCGAACATCCGCCAAGACTATCATGAAATTGATTAAACAGGGTGTTACGCCAGGCGTTTTCAATTTTATCCGCCGGATATATCATTTTTGTGTATACATTTGATAATACTGCATATTTTTCGGTTTCAATTAAACGGTTTTCACAATTTCTGTTTGCCGTTTTGATTTTTGAAACAGCACTGTAACAACCGCTTGCATGATGCTGCAAATCATTGTTTAATTTATATAATTGTACATTATTTTTATCGGATTCAAGCTTTTTAAAAAAATCATCAGGGGAACCGTATAAAATTTCGATACCTTTTTCCCTGTATTCAGTTTTCATTTCTTCAATAAAACTGAGATTTTTCTTTGTAGGACCTCCACCGTGATTTCCTATTCCGTAAAATACCATAGTCGAATCGAACGATTGTTCAGACATGTTGCAAATTTGATCTATATTCCTCGAAAAATCCTCTTTACTTTCAAAATTGCTTGCGTATCCGTTAATAATACGGAAAACATTAACCGTCGAACCATCGGGGGATTTCCACTCAAAAAGATTGCTTTCAAGGTGCATTTCATGCTCACCCGGACGCATCATAACATAATTATCCATTCCGCTTTTTTTAAGGAACTGAGGAATTGATTGATTATGTCCGAATGAATCGACATTATATCCTACTTTAGCGGTTACACCGAACTTTTCCATAAAATATCTTTGAGAATACAAAGCATGACGTGCGAACGATTCTCCCGATGGTTGATTGCAATCGGGCTGTACCCACCATCCTCCTGCTATAACCCATCTGCCCTCTGCAACTCTTGCTTTTATTTCTTCGAACATATCGGGACAAGTTTCTTCAACCCATGAATAAACAACCGCGGCAGCGCAAGTAAATTTATAATCCGGATATTCATTCATACGGTCAAGCGCACTCCTGAAAGTGGCTTTTGCCTCAGCATAACCTTCCTGCCAACGCCACATCCAAACGGGGTCAAGATGTGCGTTTCCGATCATATATACCGTTTTTATCATTATATTTTTCTCCGGTTTTATATAATTTATCTGTATATTGCGATAAATCTTCCTGCGAGATTTCCGGTTATATTTATTTCAACATTTCCGTTTTTAATTTCAAAGGGTACGTTTTCGCCAGTTTCAAATATATTGTTTTTACATAATGAAACATTGAATTCGCTTCCTTCAGGGAGGGGAAGTGATAAATTTGCTTCATTGTAACATATTAATATATACACTTCATCTAATCCGTCAGCGGTAAATTTATCACGTATTTTACCCCAGACAACAGATACCGGACGATCAGCGAAAACAAATTCTTTTCCATTGATTGTAATTCGGTCTGTACTGTCACCGCGGTAAGAAGAAAGATATCCGTTTTCGTAGTTATAAACAAGATTATTCATCCCTTTAAATGTAACTTTGTTTCCCAATATTTCTTCGTTATCAAGCGTTATATCGATAGGAGGCAATTCGTCGATTCTTGTTTCGATCGTATGTTTATCAAGATCATTATTCCGGAAAAAATTTCCGTCCCATGCTTCTTCAAACGTCCTCATGTGGTTGGCAACTGCGACCGCGCCTGACGGGAAACGGTTCATTACATATTTAGCTTGTTCAGGACGTGATTTTAATTCGAGACTGTCCGGAGAATATGCGTTTATTTTGGTAAGTATCCTGTATAATGTATCGATATCATATCCGAGGGATTTTGACTGGTCATCACGCGGACGGAATCCGCAATATAAAGCAATTCCTCCGTTTTCATAACGTTTCATTGAAGCGACGCATTTATCTTCCAAAAACGCGACACTTTCACCATCAGATGTTTTTAATGGATATACATAATCCGGAAGCAGGTCGTCAATTACCGGCATAGGAGCAATTCCTTCAAGAGAACCGCTGAAAGTTATATTTTTATCCGCGGCTTTAATCGGAGAAGCAGCCGATGTTAATGAATCAATACCGAACATATCGCAGAAATCTTTTCGTACACATTTTTCGTCATCGCTCATAACAGGATAAACGGCTTGCCAAAGAACTTTTCCTCCGGCTTTCAAAAATTTATTTAATAATTCCATTGTAGCTGTTTCAATAAATGGTTCAAACATTAAAACAACAGCACGGTATTCATAGCCGTTAACCAAAAGGGTGCCTTTGTCTGTCAGTGAAGCGAATTTAAGAAGTTTTTCTTCGGTTATATAGTTACAATAACCATATTGTGTCATCCAGCTTCCGAAACGTTCTTCGACATAGTTGAGTTCAAGCGGATATAATGCGAGAACATCAGAACAGCGGTGCTGCATTCCTTGTTCAATATTCCAACCGTGCGGATTTCCGTAAGCAAGTCCCACCATTGCGAAACGATGTATAACTTCGTTAGGACTTCCCCATGAAGCGCAATATGCTTGTTCGTAATCATTTAGTGAACCGAAACTGCACGCAAGCGCTTGAGCAAAATAATCACGGTCTGTATTCGATCCTTCAGGATGATCGTTTCCCGCTCCGGTTAGAAATTCGTTCCAACGGAAATAATCGTAACATGCGGATATATTTTCGCGGATTGACGAAGACCAATCGTAATTTTTAGTGTAGTCATAACGCGAAATACCGGCTTCTTTCCATTTTATCAAACGGCAGCGATGTATTTCAACATTCCTTTCTATATCGCTTCTTTTTGGATCTTCTTTATAAATTTCATGTATAAATCTTCCGGGATCATTTTCCGGACGGTAATAATGGTCGCATGTTGGAGATTCCTGCCATGTGGCGTGGGCCCGGGTCATAATAGGTGCACCGAACAATGATTCAGCGTATGTTTTAGCTTTCATGGACAAATCAACTACGCAGCGTGATAAAAGCTCAAAATAACGTTTACGGAATAACCATGTTCTGTATATACCATCATCGCTGTTTATAAAAATGTGTTGTGCTGGTTCTTTTCCGGTTTCTCCCTCTAAAAAATCATGCTGATGATATGAAAAATATATACAATATTTCACTAGATCGGAAAATTGTTCTCCATATAGGGAGGAATATTTTTTTTCAAGAGCCGGTGTTATGTATCTTGAATTTATTTCCGTTTCGCCGAAATGTGTTCCAAGATCCCAGTCGAATTGTATATGCATTTCATCGGAATAAAAACCTCCGTATGAAATTCCGTTTTCTGCATGAGTATCAATGACGTTTTTCATAAATTCAAAAGCGGTATCGGAAAAATAATCAAGTTCGGGAACTTTATAAACAGCCACAAGCATAACTCGGTTATAATTTCCTGAATAATTTCCCCAAACTTCAAGTCTGCCGTGTCCGTAACCCGCGCCTGTAATAACTACGGTATCTTCGTGTACTTTATAATTAACAGTATTTGTTATATCTTTTATACAATCAGGATTTACATAAAAATATGAAGTATCTTTATATCTGCTTTCATTGAACGCATAAGCGCGGACTGTATCAAGTTCAAGAGTTATAGGACCTTTGTTGTTATACCACTGACGCTGAAGCACCATATCCGATTTATAATTACCGTCGCTTTTTATTTCGGCTTCAAGGTATTGGCATTGTATACCTCCGTCGGAATGATTTTTTCTGTAATTTCCGCCTATATCGAGCGGAGATATAAAACTTGCACCGAAACGCATACCGAATTTTTTTGCACAGTCATGGATAGCACGGAAAGCTTTTATTGTTATTTCGCTGTCCGGATAATTATGGCGCTTTGATCCGCCGAAGAAAAAGTCGTATGAAACTTCAACACGTACGGCACCGCGGCGGGCTGCGTTTTCGCAAAATGAATTTAATGTTTCTTTTTCGTTATGAAATCTTTGTCCTTCACCCGAATGTCCTTTTGTATCATCATAAAAGATAGGCTTATCCGGACTTTCAATTATTCTCTCAAGTTGTTTCTCGTCCGTTAAAATCAAAACAGCGTGGTGTTCATGTAAGCGCAAAGTTCCGATATTTTTTACGATTTGCATAATAAAATCTCCTTTTTTATATCTTATTTAATTGTTTAATTTCTTTTTTTATTTATATATTGAAAAATTAACTCTTTGATAGTATAATATAGTACATAATAATACGGATTTATAATTATTTTTATAAATATTATTTTCGTTCGTATTATATAATTATAATGCAAAAGGTGTTTTGATGTTCAAATTTAAAGGCGTAATTTTTGATCTGGACGGTACTTTAGCTAATACATTACCTGATTTAAGCACGGCGATGAATTCTATGCTGCGTGATAATTCATTGCCTGAAAGAAATGAAAAGCAACTTCTTGAAGCGATAAATTTCGGAGCCAGGCATTTTGTAAAGCTTTCATTACCCAAAGAGTTTCAAGATAATGATGATTATGTAACAAAGCGTCATACAGAGTATACTTCGTACTATAACAAATGTTATTCCGACAATACATTTTTATATCCGGGTATGGGAGAAGCTGTCAGATATTTAAAAAAGCAGGGTATGAAAATAGCGGTATTTTCAAATAAACAGGATGATCATTGCAAAGCGCTTGTCGATAAACTGTTTGATTTTGAAAAAGGTTTATTTGACATGGTTTTGGGTCAAACCGCACTTCCTACAAAACCGGATCCGACAGGAGCATTTGTTATAGCCGGAAGAATGGATTTACGTCCGTCTGAAATCGCATATGTCGGAGATTCTCATATAGATATTTTAACTGCCTGCGACGCGGGAATGTTTCCCATCGGTGTTTCGTGGGGATACAGACCTCCGGAAATGCTTTTGGAATACGGTTCGAAAATGATAATAAGAGACAGCAGAGAGCTTTTTGATATACCGACATTATAATATAACAATTTTTAAAAATCAATATATAAACTAATTATATATTACAAAAGTCAAAAGAATATATTGTGAGAATATAGTAATATATTTAAATTTTTTATGTAAATAAATTTTTTTCTTTTTATAAAAAATATAAAATCCCGCAAAAACGGGTATTATAAAATAATTTATGAGGTAATTTAAAATGAAGGCTTACGGAAAAAAAACATGGCTTATCCCCGATACATATTTAAATTCGGTTTCAAAAAATGATCAGATTTCACACGAAGCTATTTGCGTTATTAACACGAGCAATATAGACGCTGAAATAAAACTGACTCTTTTCTTTGAAGACAGGGAAGTAGATGAAAGTTTTAAATCACAATGCGGAGCACGCAAAACTCACCATATAAGAATGGATAAAATAAGAAACTCCGAAGGACTTGGAATTCCGCATGACGTTCCTTACGCTGTTTTAATAGAAAGCAATACCCCTATTGTAGTTCAATACAGCAGACTTGATACCTCCCGTTCGGAAATGGCTTTAATGACTACTATAGGTTATCCTGTTGACGAAAGCCCTATTGAAGTTGTTGAAAATGCTACAAACATGGCTGCTTCCGCAATAAATGAAGTTATTGAAAACATCAAAAAAAGACAATAAATAA